>NZ_JADLQN010000005.1 GCF_015477835.1 Nocardia higoensis
GGATCAGGCCGAACGGCGCGGGCATGCGTTCGTAGAGATCGATGCTGACCTCGGCATCGGACTTCATCAACGCGTCGGCGGCGTAGATCCCGGCCGGCCCGGCGCCCACGATCGCGATGCGGAGCGGGCGTGCGCCGCTGGCCGGCGCTGCACTCTGTTCGGTCATCTTTTACGCGCACCCTTATCGGTCGAAAACTTCAACTGGAGTTTGTTCTCAGCTTAGGCCCTTGTAGTTAGCCCAGGCTAAGTCGACTCATCGATCCGGCCACCACGTCGGTGTGGACGTCAGCCGCTCGCCGTCGGAATCCAGGTCACGGCGGCTCCTCGCGGGGCCGTGGTCGGCAATTCTATCGGTGGGGTCCGAACGCGCTCGAACCGTGGTCCCCGCCGTCTCCCACGCTACCTGTGTGAGCTCGGCGGGCAACCACAGCGGCCGGGGGGCGCCGCCCGTCCGTGCCTGCTCACCAGGGATCATCGAGGGATGGCCGACAGCGAACCCTCAGCACAGGACGAGCCCGTCATCCCGATCGATCAGACCGACGAGCGGTCGATGACGCCGTTCATCGCCGCCGCGGTGGTCGCGGTGCTGGTGGTGGTCGGCATCGTGCTCGGCGCGATCCTGTCGCCCGCTGAGAAAAATGTCACAGAGGCCGACCGGATCACCGCGGCCGTGCAGAACTTCGTGGAAGGCACCAATGCCACCGACGAGGTGCCGCCGCCCGGTTCCGCCTGCGCGGATTTCGACCCCGGCCGTTCGCCCCTGGCCGATCAGGAAGGTATCGGCAAGACAATCGAACTGAGGTCGGTGACCGGTCAGACCGTCATTGGCGATCGCGCGAAGGCCACGGTCACGACCGCTGTCGACGGTGCGGAGCGGACCGCCACCTGGAACCTGGTACGCGTCGACCGGGGATGGCTCATCTGCACCGACTGAATCGGTTGACAGCGCGACTTCACGGCAGGCAATCTCAGTGCCGAGGTCATGAGTACCAGCGCCAAGCCCCGGCTGGCTGGTCGGCAACCCTCCTCCGCGGTGGGGTGCTCCGGGTGACGACCCGGCCGTACCGACGACGGTGCGGCAAGTGCGGATTCACAGGAGGTTGGAATGAGTTATGCCGGGGACATCACCCCGTCTCAGGCGTGGGAGCTGTTGCGTGACAATCCCGCGGCTGCCCTGATCGACGTGCGCACCGAAGCCGAATGGCGCTTCGTCGGCGTGCCCGACACCAGTTCCATCGACCGGCCCACCACGCTGATCGAATGGGTCGACGGCACGGGCTCGCCCAATCGGCGCTTCGCCGAGCAGTTGAGCAAGGCGCTGGCCGGTCGCGATCCCGAGGCCCCCGTCGTCTTCCTGTGTCGTTCCGGCCAGCGCTCCGCCAACGCCGCGACCTTGGCCACCGATCTGGGAATCGCTCCCGCCTACAACGTGATCGACGGTTTCGAAGGTCCGCTGGACGCCGACGGGCGTCGCGGCGGCGCGGGCTGGCGGGCCGAGGGGCTGCCGTGGAGGCAGTCGTGATCACCGGAGGTTCGTTCGACAAGCCGCTGCCCGAGGGCGTCGGCCCCGCCACCGTCGGGGTGCGCGGCGGGCTGCGCCGCTCCGGTTTCGAGGAGACCTCCGAGGCGCTGTACCTGACCTCCGGATTCGTCTACGAGAGCGCCGAGGCCGCCGAGGCCGCGTTCACCGGCGAGGTCGAGCACTTCGTCTACTCCCGCTACGGCAACCCCACCGTGGCGATGTTCGAGGAGCGCATCCGCCTGATGGACGGCGCGGAAGCCGCGTTCGCCACCGCCAGCGGTATGTCGGCGGTGTTCACCGCGCTCGGCGCGCTGCTGAAGGCCGGTGACCGGCTGGTCGCCGCGCGCAGCCTGTTCGGTTCCTGCTTCGTGGTGTGCAACGAGATCCTGCCGCGCTGGGGCGTGGAGACGGTGTTCGTCGACGGCGAGGATCTCGACCAGTGGGAGCAGGCGCTGTCGGTGCCCACCACGGCCGTGTTCTTCGAGACCCCGGCCAACCCGATGCAGACCCTCGTGGATGTGCGCCGGGTGTCCGAACTCGCCCACGCCGCGGGCGCGAAGGTGGTGCTGGACAACGTCTTCGCCACCCCGCTGCTGCAGAAGGGCTTCGATCTCGGCGCCGACGTGATCGTCTACTCCGGCACCAAGCACATCGACGGCCAGGGCCGGGTACTCGGCGGCGCCATCCTCGGCGATCGGGAATACATCGACGGCCCGGTCAAGAACCTCATGCGTCACACCGGCCCGGCGCTGAGCCCGTTCAACGCGTGGACCCTGCTCAAGGGCCTGGAGACCATGCCGCTGCGGGTTCGGCACTCGACGGAATCGGCACTGAGGATCGCGCGGTTCCTCGAAGGCCACTCCTCGGTCGCATGGGTGAAGTACCCGTTCCTGGAGTCGCATCCGCAGTACGACTTGGCGCGCGGCCAGATGTCCGGCGGCGGCACCGTGGTCACCTTCGAGCTCGCGGCCGGTGACGGCGAGGGCAAGAAGCGCGCATTCGAAGTGCTCAACCGGTTGCGGATCGTCGACATCTCCAACAACCTGGGAGATGCCAAGACACTGATCACCCACCCGGCCACCACCACCCATCGCGCGATGGGGCCGGAAGGTCGAGCCGGTATCGGCCTGAGCGACGGCGTGGTGCGCATCTCCGTCGGCCTGGAGGACGTCGAGGATCTGCTCGGCGATCTCGAACACGCCCTGAGCTGAGACGATCGAGCCGAACCGGGCTCGACACGACTCGGAGCGCATCGAGTTCGGCTCGCGCACAGACTACTTCGGCCCCGCCGCTCGAGATGAGCGGCGGGGCCGAAGTCGTGCACTCGACCGGGTGCGCGACACGGTGCGGCTCAGGCGTGGACATGATCGACCCCGCTCGTGTGTTCGCCGAGGCCGCTGAGGGCGGCTGGCTGCGCAGGCCGGGCCGCCCCGGCCGGGTCGGCGACCCGACCGGTGGCCGACCCGATCGGCGGCGGTCCGATTCAGCCCAGTGCGCGCAGGCGCGGGGCGAGATCGCGCTGGAACAGCCCGAGGAATCGGCGCTGGTCGTGGCCGGGCGCGTGGAAGACCAGGTGGTTCAGGCCCGCGTCCAGGTACGGCTTGATCTGCTCCACGGCCTCGTCCGGGTCGCTGGCCACGATCCAGCGCTTGGCGATCTGCTCGATCGGCAGCGCGTCAGCAGCGGCCTCCATCTCGATCGGGTCGGTGATGCTGTGCTTCTGCTCGGCGGTCAGCGACAGCGGCGCCCAGAAGCGCGTGTTCTCCAGCGCCAGTTCGGGATCGGTGTCGTAGGAGATCTTGATCTCGATCATCCGGTCGATGTCGCCGACCGTGCGCTCGACCTTCGCCGCGCCCTCGGCCAGCGCGGGCATCAGCTTCTCGGTGTAGAGCTCCATGCCCTTGCCCGAGGTGCAGATGAACCCGTCGCCCGCGCGACCGGCGTAGCGGGCCACCAGCGGACCGCCCGCGGCGATGTAGACCGGCAGGCCACCCTCGGGCACGTCGTAGATCGACGCGCCGACGGTCTTGTAGTACTGCCCGTCGAAGTCGACGCGATCACCGGTCCACAGCGCCCGCATCAGGTCCACCGACTCGCGCAGCCGCGCGAACCGCTCCTTGAACTCCGGCCATTCGCCCTGGTAGCCGGTGGCGATCTCGTTGAGCGCCTCACCGGTGCCGACACCGAGCATGACCCGCCCCGGGTACAGGCAGCCCATGGTGGCGAACGCCTGCGCGATCACCGCGGGGTTGTAGCGGAAGGTGGGGGTCAGTACGGAGGTGCCCAGTTGGATGCGTTCGGTGCGCGCGCCCACCGCCGCCATCCAGGCCAGCGAGAACGGCGCGTGCCCGCCCTTGTGCCGCCATGGCTGGAAGTGGTCGCTCACGGTGGCGGAGTCCATGCCGTGCTCCTCGGCCAGGACCGCGATGTCCACCAGTTCGCGCGGACCGAATTGTTCCGCCGACGCCTTGTATCCCAGCTTGAGATCGCCCGTCTCGAGATCACCCATGTGCGTGTCTCTCCTGTCGCTTGTGTGCTCTGCTCTCGCACGGCCGATTTCCGACATTAGTCACGTCGGCCGTGCGCGGAACAGACCGTCCCTGCCGAAGAGGACGCGCCGAGGGGTCAGTCGACCGGCGCCACCCGGATCAGATTGCCGTCGGGGTCGGTGGCGAGGAAGGTGCGCCCGAACACCTCGTCGTGCGGTTCCATCGCGATGCGCACACCCCTGGCCACCCAGTCGCGGTGCAGTGCGTCGATCCGCTCGGCGCCGCCGTCGACCGTCAGGCACACCTCGCTGGTCCGCGTGACGGAGCCGAGGCTGTCGTCTTCGACCCCGCTCCACAGCGCGAGCTGAACGCCGCCGCCCAGGTCGAAGGCGATGAAGCGGGGGCTCTCGTAGAGCGGCTTCATGTCGAAGAGCTCGCCGTAGAACCGGGCCGAGGCCGGCGCGTCGGTGACGTAGACGATGAACATGTTCGGTGCGGTCATGCGCGTTCTCCTTGTGTCGTTGACAGTGACCGCAGCACAGTGCCATTCATATAAGACGGAATCCGTCGTGATTTCTGGAATTCTCGGAAATATGACCCCGGACCGCTTCTTCGCCCTGCTGCTCGCCCTGCAGACGCGCGAGTGCCTCACCACCGCCGACCTGGCCGATCAGGTAGGCGTCTCGCCGCGCACGGTGGTGCGCGATTTGCGGTGGCTGCAAGACGCCGGCTTCCCGATCCTGATTCGCCGCGGCCGGTGGGGTGGAGTCTCGCTGCTGCCCGGCGGCAGCCTCGACACCGCCCGCCTGACCCCCGACGAGCGCGATCACCTCGCCTTGTCCGGCCTCGACGACGCCCAGCGCGACCAGCTCGGCGGCCGTGCCGACGGCCGTAGAGCCCTGGACAAGGTGATCCCGCGTGGCCGGACGCGTCCGGGACAGCTGCTGCCGCTGAGCGCGGTGGTCGTCACCGACAACCGTCCGTGGTTCTCCGTGCAGGCCGGCGGTGTGGAACCGGCGCGGCTGCTGGGTGATCTGCGGCGCGGCGTGCGCCTGCGCATCAACTACCGCCGCGCCGTCGAGACGGAACCGACCTGGCAGGTCGTCGACCCCTACGGCCTG
Source organism: Nocardia higoensis (assembly GCF_015477835.1). NCBI lineage: Bacteria > Bacillati > Actinomycetota > Actinomycetes > Mycobacteriales > Nocardiaceae > Nocardia > Nocardia higoensis. Next base: position 5,133 of record NZ_JADLQN010000005.1, read on the forward strand.
CTCGCCAAGGGCGGTCGGTGGTATCTCGTCGCCGACAAGCAGGGCAGTCCACGCCTGTATCTGCTCGAACGTCTCGTCGAGTGGGAGCCGCTGCGCGTCCCGCGCCGATTGCGGCCGGGCGTCACCGCGGCGCAGATCGCCGCCCAGCTCACCGCGAACTGGGAGAACACCGAGAACCTGCGCGTCGAAGGCCTGCTGCACGTGGCCCAGGTGGAACGCGCCCAGCGCATACTCGGCACCCGCCTGACCCTCCACCCGCCCGCGGACGGCGAGCAGATGCCGTTCACCCTCACCTGCCGCGTCCTTCAGGAAGTGCGACAGCTCCTGCCGTTCGCCGACCAGGCGATCGTCACCGCTCCCGCCGAAGCCCGCGCGTACCTGCGTGACCTGGCCGCCCGCACGCTGGCCCGATACAGCTCACCGTGACGGCCGTGCGCGAGGTCCACCCGGCGATGGCGCAGAATACGACGGGTGACCAAGAGCCAGGCGAGCGAGAGCCACCTCAGCGACGACGAGCCCGTCCTGTCCTACCTGACCGACATGGACGGCGTCTTGGTCAGCGAGGACCACCTGGTCCCCGGCGCGGACAAGTTCCTCGCCGAACTGCGCACGAACGAGATCCCCTTTCTCGTCCTCACCAACAACTCCATCCGCACCCCGCGCGACCTGCAAGCCCGCCTGCGCCTGACCGGCCTGGACATCCCCGAGGAGGCCATCTGGACCTCCGCCCTGGCCACCGCCGCCTTCCTCGACGCCCAGCGCCCCGGCGGCACCGCCTACGTCGTCGGCGAATCCGGCCTCACCACCGCCCTGCACGAGATCGGCTACGTCCTCACCGACCGCGACCCCGACTACGTCGTTCTCGGCGAAACCCGCACGTACTCTTTCGAAGCCATCACCACCGCCATCCGGCTGGTCGAGCGCGGCGCCCGGTTCATCGCCACCAATCCCGACGCCACCGGGCCCTCCCGCGAGGGGCTGCTCCCCGCCACCGGCTCGGTCGCCGCCCTGATCACCCGCGCCACCGGGCGCGAGCCGTACTACGTCGGCAAGCCGAACCCGCTGATGATGCGCTCGGCCCTGCGTCGCATCGGCGCGCACTCCCAATCGGCCGTCATGATCGGCGATCGGATGGACACCGACGTCATCTCCGGCCTCGAGGCCGGTATGCGCACCATCCTGGTGACCACCACCGGCATCTCCACCCGCGCGTCGGTCGAGCAATTCCCCTACCGCCCGACACTGGTGCTGGACACGGTAGCCGATCTCGTCGGCCGGACCGCGAACCCCTTCGCCTGAATCCTCGCCGTTACGCCTGCAAGAGAAGACGGCACCAGCGAGATCGCGGGGTGCTCCAGATCAGTCGAGACCGTCGAAACCTTCGTCTCACGGATTCTTATGAAGTACCGTTCAGCCGTCGTCGGGGGCCTGGTCGTAGGCGCGGCGAGCTCGTCATCGCCACATACGGCGCGACCCGTGGCCAGGCGTGGCCTGTATGGCCGGGCCGCTGATCGGGGTCGCGGTCCTGCTTGCCTGGTCCACGTCGCTCTCAGCTGTGCAATCGAGGCCACGCCGTCCCGGTGTCTACTCGCCGCCGCGATTCGGTGGTTATCCGCTGCTCGGGAGTGCCCGGTCGAACTCGCCGGATGACAATGCCTATCGCGAAACAAGCTGTGCCAAGGGTAATCTCAAAGCTGAAGCCGAAGGCTGCCATGAGAACGTAGGTAGAATCAACGGGCTGTCACTGGCCGAACGAGGGGGCATGATGGGGTTGCAGTCAGCGAACTGGCGTGACTGGTACCGCTTCCGCCATAAGGAAGAATGCTTCCACTCTGGCGCACCGTATGAAGAGTACGTCGCCACAGTCCTGGCACGCTTCCATGATGACTTCATAAACCCTGCTCCGGCTGGTCGCCTTGGCGATGGAGGATGCGATGGCATCGCGGAGAGTGGTACCATCGCCTACGCTTGCTACGGTCAGAGACCTGGACGAAATGCCGAGAACGAGTTAGCCAAAAAGATTCGTAAAGACTTCGATCGTGCCTACAGTCAGTGGAAGACGTTCGAAACCTGGCGGTTTGTAACCAACGCGCCGGTTGGTCCGAAGGCGGCGCAGGTATTCGTCGACCTTCAGCAGGCTCATGGAGCACATCCGCTGCGCCCACTCAAGATTCGCCACTTCGACACAGAGAAGTTGTGGATCGAGGTGGTGAGCAAGCTTGAAGTAGGCGTCCTAAACGAGATTTTCCCTGGAGTGCCCGGCGCTACGAATGTGGAAATGAACGACTTGATCCCGCTACTCGATAAGCTCGGCGCTGCGGCCTCCGCCCCGTACCCACCCGATACGATCCGACCGGTTCCACCAGATAAGATGGAGTTCAACTCGCTCCCCGAGAGTAGTCGCGTCGAGTTCAACAATGGCCGCCTCCTCGCGCCCCGGATCAATGAGTGGTACGCGAGTGCCGCAGACCCGACTCTCTACGACACGCACGGCGACCGCTTCCGAGCCCTATACCGGGATGCCCGGGCGGTGACGACACAGCCCGCCGAGATCCTGGAGCGGCTGTATGTGGCAGTTGCCGGCTCGGACGCACGCATGGACGCCAAGCGCGCCAACGCAGCCTACGCTGTAGTGTCGTACTTCTTTGACTCATGTCACATCTTCGAAGAGCCGCCCGGCGCGGTTGCGGCATCCGGCGAGGAGGTTGCAAGTGCTCTTGCCCACTAAGGGAGTCTCGGTCGACCGCGCCATGATTACGGTCGGTGCCGACCTCCTGGAAGATCTATGCGACCCGCTGTCGGTATCCGCGCTATGGGAACGCTACAGCGAACGTCAGCGCCTCTCAAGGAAGACGGGAAAAATTACCTTCGACTGGTTCTCATTGTCGCTTGCAGCCCTATATGCAATGAGGCTCATTGACATCTCAGCCGACGGCTACCTGCGGCGGACGCATGTTTCTTAGTGAACTCACCTGCTCGGATCCAAGATTCAAGACATTGAATTTCCGATCGGGTCTGAATATTCTCGTTGCGGATCGAACCGAAGTTTCCGATCAGGGGGAGAGTCGCAATAGTAGCGGCAAGACCAGCTTCGTCAAGATCCTGCGTTACTTGGTGGGTGGGGATCTTCCGTCGGAGCTCAGGTCGGCTCAACTCGCCCAGCACGTGTTTACGGCACACCTGAACCTGCCTGTTTCTGACGACTCGGAGCCAGCACTCGTTAGCGTCAGTCGAGCAGTCCAAGCGGGGAACCGAGTGCAGGTTCTCGGTTGGGCGGGTAGATCCTCCCCGCTCGGTTCCGAGCTTCGAGTGGACGAGTGGAAAGATCTGCAGGCGAGGCATTTATTCCACATTCCCGCCAATGCTGAACGTCCGACCACCAGCCAATTGTGGGCTCAGCTGATTCGCACCCATTTCGGTAATCCAGTTAAAAGCTTTCCTGCAGAATCGGATTGGGAGTCGGGGGTGCGGCTCGGCTTCATGCTTGGACTTGCCCCAGAAACTCTCGGCAGAGCTGGCGAAATAGATCGTCTTGACAAGCAGGGCAGAGCGATTCGCAAAGCCGTCAAGGAAGGTGTCTTCACTCACCTGTCACTCGATGAATCCGACCTGCGAGCTCAACTTGCCATCGCGCGTCGACGCCGTGACCGGTTACAGGAGGACCTGCACAGCTTTCAAGTCGATGAACAGTACAGCGAACATCAACGCGAAGCCGACCGCCTCACCAGGGACATAGAGAGGCTAAACGACGAAGGGCTCTCACTTCAGCGCCGAACACGGGAAATTGAGCAGGCGCTGCGTGATGAGGTCTCAGCCACATCGAGCGGCGAGTTGACCGAGAAAGTCAAGCGAGTCTATGCCGAGATCGGTCTTGTGCTGCCGGAATCGGTCACGCGTCGTTATTTTGAGGTTGCTGCGTTCCATGAATCTATAGTTCGCAATAGACGGATATTTCTACAACAGGAACTCGATATAGCTCAATCCCGTCTGGCGGCCATCGATCGCGAGCGCCGAGATTTGGGTCATCGGCGTAGCCAGGTAATTCGCCTGCTTCGCGATACCGTTGCACTCGACACCTTTCTTAGCGCGCAACAGGACTTGGCCACGCTCGAAGCTGATGTCGCCGATATCGAACGCCGTCTCGATGCGGCCCAGTCGATCAGCTCGATCAACGACACGATCAAGATAAAGACGGCTGAACTGGTAGCCGCTGTTCGGGCCGAGACCCATGAACGAGCAAATCAGCTCGATGAGTCTATATCGCTGTTTAATGAGTTGGGTGCGGAAATATATTCCGACCGTGACGCTTCCTTGTATATTGCGCCGTCCTCGAAGGGGATACTTAAGGTTGAGCCCAGGATTTCGGGCGATGCAAGTACTGGGGTGAGAAGCGTCGAAACATTTATGCTTGATTTAGTTTGCACCCTCGCTTCGATCAAGGCGGGGCGGGGGCCGAGAATCCTTGTCCATGACAGCCACCTATTCGATGCGATCGACTCGCGTCAGGTGGCATCTTGTCTAAATATCGGGGCCCGTCTCGCCGATAAGCATGGATTTCAGTACATCGTGGCCCTCAACTCTGATTTCCTGGGTAGTGTAGAAACACAAAGCGAGCGCGCATTCGATGCCGGACCGTATATTCTCGATCAGCGACTGACTGATGAGACGGAGACCGGTGGGCTATTCGGATTCCGCTTCGATTGAGTCTCGGACATATTGTCCGTCCTTCTGGCTTCCGTCAGCAATAGCCCCGCCCTGGACCAGATTCTGAGCCAGGCGGATCTGCCATGCGGTCCGCTCGCGCGGGTAAGCCGACATGCCGCTGATCGCTGACTGCAGGTAGGCGGTCGCCGTCCGGTGATCGGCCAGGCGCATGTAGGCCAGGCCGGTCAGGCCGTAGAGCTGGGCTTCTGGCATGTGTGCCAGATACTCGGGATCATTCCCTCTTGTCGATTCAGTCGGAGCGCGGCTTCTTCGCAGGCAGCCACCGCCCCGAGCTGTTTCTGGTACGGACGAAGGGCCGCTCGCGCCAGTCTCCGTACTTATCAACAAGTTCCGGTCGCCACACGGCCCAGATCTGGGTACTCATATGTGCTTTGCAGCGATAATACTTCGGTGTCCTCAGTGCCATACCGGTTCCATCCGCGTGATACTGCCGAAGGTCTGTTCGGTGCTGAACTACGCGCCCGCCGTATCGAGGCGGGATTGTCGCTGCGTCGGCTGGCACCGCTGGTGCTGGTGAGCCACGACCTGCTGGCCAGGGTTGAGAAGGCGCAGCGGCGACCGCAGTCCGATCTGGTCGAACGGCTCGATACCGTACTCGGCGCAGACGGTGAACTTCGGCGGCTGGCAGCGCCTTTCACCGATTGGACCGCGCCGCGTCGGCCACAGGGCGTGGAGTTGGAGCCAGAGACCGCCGTGTCTACGGTGCGGTCGCTGATCGCACAGGTGCGGGCGGCGGATCACACGATGGCCGCCGCGCATCTCGAGGAGATTTCGGCCTATACCGCAGCTGCGCGGCAGGTCGTTGTGAAGCTTGCGTCCCCGCAGCGGCAGATGCTGTATCAGCTCATCGCCGAGGCACATCAGTTGTCGGGCTGGGTGTTGTTCGATCGGGGGAGCCTTGCTTTGGCTGAAAAAGCTTTCGCTGCGTCGAGAGTGGCAGCCGAGCAGGCGGATGCGTTGGATCTGATGGCCTATATCGGTGGGCCGAACTCGGCCTTCATGAGTATCTGGTCCGGCGAGCCCGCACGCGGCGCGGAACGCGCCTACGGTGCGTTGTCATGGGCGCGGCGAAGTGGAAACCGGCGATTGTCGGCGTTCGTGCTGACCATGTCGGCTCGCTCGCATGCGCGCCTCGGTGAGTCGGAGTTGTGCACGCGGATGCTGCGAGAAGCGGAGTCGGAGCTTTCGAGACATCGCCCTGACCAGCCTGATCCGATCTGGCTGGAAGTCTTCGATGCCGCCGCACTGGCTGGGCATCGAGGGTCTTGCCTTCTCGATCTCGGCCATCACGATCATGCGATCGCTGCTTTGCAAGAGCAGGCATCCGCGAGCGACGAACGGTTCGTTCGCAATCGCACGATCTGGCTGCTCGAACAGGCGGAAGCACAGCTCCGGCTCGACCGGCGTGAGGCTGCCGCGTACACGGTGAACGAGGCGTTGAACCAGGTAGGTGGCGGAACTGTCTCCCCCAGGGTGCGGCGCATGTTTCGTGCGGTGCAACTGAGGATGGGCACATGCGCGGACCCGGCCGTTCGCGATATTGCCGAGAGGTTGCGAGAGTTCAACGCGCAGAGCGCGTGAACGGGTATGTCGCCCAGTAAATTTCAGGGCCATTGGGCGTATCTGCCACCAGCAAGAGTTCCCCTAGTAGGCGACCGGCCACTGCGCGGAACCGTCCGGGACCTTCCTCGACGAATCGGGTGTCTGTCATTGCGGGCTTACGCGCAAGACAGGCGTGTAGACCGTCGGATTCCCATCGGAACAGGGTCTCATCAGCTTCGGACCACCAACTACCCAGCAATGGCTCGATATGGGGCGGGCATTCGGCCAGCCACCACTGCGGTGGCGGGGGAGCGGGGTGTTCGACGATGGCCTCGCACAGGATCTCCGCCGCCAGATCGCCGGGCTCGATTCCCCGGGTGGTATTGGCCAGAACCGCCACCGAAAGACCACTAGCGCGATCGAGCGCAAGCGCGGATTGGAAGCCAGGCATCGCGCCGGTGTGGCCGGAGATGATGACACCGTCGCGTCGTTCCAGGATCAGGCCGAGCCCCCAACCTCGGGTCCAACCGGAGGTGTCGACCATGACGTGCAGGGTGTGCATCTTCTCGACCACCGTCTCGGGCAGCACCGAAGGCTCGTTGCCGCCCAACGCGTGAGCCCAGCACAGGAGATCACCGGCTGTGGACCACAGTTGACCGCCGGCGCCGATCGCACCTTGATCCATGACGGGCTCGCGGTGCACTGTGGCTACGAACGGATCCAACCGGTAGCCGAGTGCGGCCTTCTCGGGCTGGGTCCAGCATGTTCGGTCCATTCCCAGCGGCCGAAGCAGGGTTTCGTCGATCACCGATTCGAACGGCCGACCCGCGACTGCCTCGATCACCTGACCGAGGATCGCGTAGCCGAGGTTGGAGTAGTGCCACCGTTGACCTGGCTCGGCAACGAACTCGACGCGGGAGAACCTTTCCCGGAGTGCGGCGGGAGACGGGCCGAGCATGCTCTCCCACATGTCGGTGGGCGCCTCCCGTTGCAGGCCGCTGGTATGTGACAACAGCATGCGTAGCGACACATGTCCGAACGGTGTGCCCGGCAGGTAGCGCTGAACGCGGTCGTCCAACCCCACTTCGCCGGAGTCGGCCAGCAACACCGTCGATGCGGCGGTGAAGGTCTTGGTGATCGAGCCGATGCGGTAGCTGACTTCTTCAGTCGCCGGAACCCGGTTCTCCGCATCCGCGCAGCCGGACACGGCCACAGCCCGTGACGCGCCACCGACGCCGATCGCCGCCAGCAGACTCGGAATTCGCGCGCTGGACTGCACCTCGGCCACTCGCGCGGACAGCCTGGTCTGCAAGTCCCTGTCCATCGGTTCCTTCCCGTCACCACCAGGATCGCACGAACGAAGATCCGACTTCTGTGCCGTCTGCGCGACCGGTACAGCACTGCTCAGGTGCGCGTCCTGTGCGCTCTTGCGCGAGCGAGAAAGCCCTGCACCGCAGGGGAATTGACCGACAAGGGGTTGATCGGGCCGACGGTCCTCACTCTCGGCTGCCTCATGCGCAGGCAACTGGTGGGTTCCCGGGTGATGCGCCGCTCCGATCTCGAGCGTCCGACCCCGGTCTATACGCTGACCGGCAAGGGCGAAATCGTCGCCGCCGAAATGATTGCCGCCCATATTCAGTGCTGATGGGGTGCGGCGGCTGGACCGCGACCTGCCAGAGCCTGACCCGGGCGAGAGCGTCGCCGTACACGGTGGCCACATCCCCCGGCCCTCGATGTGGAAGCCGGCGTGGCGGTCTCCGAGGAGATTTCGACGGTTTCACACTGCGACGACGGCGATTCCCGGCCCGCACAGCAGCGTGAGATCTTCGGTATCGGAGGTGAGAACGGTGACGGGCGGTGGCGCTGTCCTCGCCACAGCGGCCAGGACGGCATCGATGGCGTACTTGTGGCCGTGGAGACTGTGCGTCCGGATCAGCTCGGCGGCGTCGTCGCTCACCCGTCGAGTGATCTCATGGACGTCCAAGCGGGACAGCGTCCACGAGATTCGATTCTTCGGGAGACGGCCGTGCTCGGCCCCCAGCCGGGTCATCGTGGTGGTGCCGACCCGGATGTTCTCCAGACGCGCGGCTTCGACCCAGGTCACCACCGCGCGATCGCCGCGATAGAGCTTCGACAGCCCTTCGCTGTCGAGCAGCAGTGTGCCGGCCATCAGGCAGCGGCCCCGGACTTCCCGTCGGAGTCGTGGCGCAGCGCGGCTCGGGCGGCATCGATCTCTTCCTGAGTCAGCGGCCCATGGTCCCGGGTGTGGTCCTCGACGATTTCACCGAGCTTGTCCATGGCCACCCGGTGCTCCAGTGCCTCGGTGACATAAGAGGAGAAGCCGCCGGGGCCGACTTGGGCGCGGATGGCCTCGGCCAGCGACTCCGGCAAGCTGACGGAGTATTTTCTACTACCGCTCATGCCACTTATCCTACCATCAGTAGTGTAGTTGCGGTGACGGCGATCGGTGAATTGCACCGATCGCCGGTCGCTCGTGTCCGGATCGACCCCGGTCGGGGTTGGCGGGATCGATCCGGGTTCAGCAGGTGCGCCTGGCCCGCGTAGCGCACGCGGCCGGTGGATCGCGGTTGTGCGATCAGGGAACGAACACTTCTGTTGTCGCCGGGATGCTCGGGCGGTCGGTCCGCACGGTGAGCGCGACCCGTCCGGGCCCCGGGTGGACGTACACGAAGTCGGGGTGGGAGCCCGTCCGCCACGCGGGGATGAAGCGGGTCACCGAGCCGCGCTGGCCGGTGTCGAGGTTGTGCCAGTCGATGATGGCCGTCACGTCGCAGGCCAGCAGGCTCGGCGCCCAGTCGCCCAGCGGGGAAAAGCCTTGCAAGAGACGCAGTTCGATGGAATGGGTGCTTCCCGGCGCGCCGTAGTCGGTGCTGGGCAGGGGCCCGTCGTAGGCAGTGCCTCCGGCGGTGAGCATGCCGACGCAGACGCCGTTGCCCAATGTCCACGTCGGAGCCGAGTTGAACTGCGTCATGGCGCAGCTGCGGGGGCCGACGTTGGACCATCCGAGTTGACAGGGGTCGGCGGCGTTGGCGGTGCCCGGCGCTGCGACGGCCATCGCGGTTCCGACGAGTGCGGTGGCTACGGTGGCTACGAGTCCACGTCCGATTTTCATATACGGATGATCGAGGGCTGTCGTGCGAACATTACTGTTCTCTATGTCTCGATTCGGTCTCCGTGTGGTTCGCCGCAGGACTGCGCCCGGTCGGAATCCGCGGCGGCGCTTGGGTAATGCCCTCAGCGGAGCAAGGATTCGATCAGGTCCATCTCGGATCCGCGCGCGACGGGAGGGCGCCGCCGTCAGCGGGCGGAGCGCACCTTCTGCGACCACAAATCTGAGCACATGCGCAGGACCGTAACAGCGCGCCTCGCACAGGATCGCGCCATTTCTCCGTGAACTCTCGCCGACAGCGATGAGTCCTCGGGCACTGCTCCGTCCTATCAGTTGAACGCGCTACCAACCCGGCGCGACCGACCAGAAGGACCGGATATGACCATCGCCAACCCCTCCGCCGCATCCTCCGCCGACGTCACCAACCGCCCCGGCGCGATCCGCAACCGTGTCCTGTGGACCCTGCAGATCCTGCTCGGCCTGTTCTTCATCATAGCCTCCGGCGGGCCGAAGCTCCTCATGCCGAACGCGCTGGCCGAGAACGCCCCCGAGAATCTGACCATCCCCCTGGCACTGCTGATCTTCATCGGAGTCGCGGAGGTCGCCGGCGGCATCGGCCTGATGGTGCCCCGGCTCAGTGCCCTCGCCGCCGCGGGCCTGTCCGTTCTCACCGTGCTCGCCGCCGCGACGCAGGCGTTCATCGCCGACAAGCCCGCGATGGCGATCTTCCCGCTGGTGCTCGCCGCGATCTTCGCCTGGATCGCCTACGAACGTCGCGCCACCGTTGCCGATCTGCGTAACTTGTTCGCGAGGTGACACTTCCATGATTACGACCGGCGATCGGTGGCACCCACCGATCGCCGCTCGTGCGTTCCCGGATCGATCCCCCGTCGGGTTGGCGGTGCTCGATCCAGCGGCCATCCGGTACGCGGCGCCCCGGCGGGGCGCCGCCTTCAGGTTGCCGTCATCGCGTCCGAGCGTAAGCGGCTCACCGAGGCCGTGCGCTCGCTGCTCGCTGGAGCATGGTCCAGCCGGTCCAGCCGCGCTCGGTCAGCAGCTCGATCAGTCGACGGGCGGGCGGCCAGGTGTCGAATGCCAGTGCGTCCAGCAGTTCGACCAGCATGGGTTCGATGCCGCCGCCGACGTAGTCCTCGCCTTGTTCATCGGCGATCGTCGTGAGGTAGGCGGTCATCTTGTCGGCGAGTTCGATCATCTGCCGGTCGTCGGTGTGGTCGAGGGCCCGACCGAGGCTGCGATAGAAGTCGGTGAGCCGCGGATCGTCGAGTTGTCCTTGTTTGCGGGCGATCCAGTCCAGGATCTTGTCGGGTGAGCGCGCGGCAAGCGGGATCCAGCCGTCGCGTTCGATCCGGACGACCCGCTCGTCGATCCCGAGGGCTCGCAGCCGGTCGAGAAACTCGACCACTTCCGGTGGCAGGACCAGGCGGTCTCCGGCGGTGAGGCGGGCGATCTGTTCTCGGTGTCGCTGCCGCTCGCGGATCTCGGCCTGGAGTCGCTTGTCGATGTCGGCGATGGCTGCGGCGAAGCCTTCCGTATCGGCCTGTAGCAGCTCTCGCACGCGTGCCAGCGGGACGCCGGCTCGGGCCAGCGTCCGGATCTTGATCAACTCGACCAGATCGTCGGCGGTGTATCTGCGATAGCCGGAGTGGTCTCGCTCCGGTTCCGGCAGCAGCCCTTTCGCGTGGTAGTGCCGCACCGCCCGCACGGTGACTCCGGCGTACGATGCCAGCTCGCCGATGGTGAGCATCAGATGACTCTCCTGGACTTCGGTGTCGCTGCTGCCGCCGCTCAGGCGACCGGATGTCGTCGACCGTGCAGGATCCGGGCGATGTGCGGGGCGTGCGTGATGACCGATCCATGGTCGGCGTCGAGCCATGATGTGGTGATGTGCGGTCGCGCGCGGAGCAGCCGCTCGATGCCTGCCCGCCAGTTCCGGTTGTACCGTATCGCGCGCTCGTCTGCGTTGTCGCCGGCCATCGACGACGACATGAGCATGTGGATCGGGCAGTCGATCTCCTGGTACCGGTCGAGAAGGCCGGACCGTATCGCGTCCAATTCGACGTTGAGATCGACGATCTGCTCGGTGGTGAGCAATATCTGACGCGGCGTGCCTCGGGCGGCTTCGTTCGCCCACACGGCTTGCTTCCACATCGTGTGGAACGACGATAGTTCGGCCTCGGTGAGGAACGGCTCGGGCACGGGGTTCGCTCCGTCGATGAGAACGAGTTCTGCGGCTTCGCCGGCATGTTCGGCGGCATAGTGCACGATCAGGTCCGCCCCCAGCGAGTGACCGACGAGCAGAGGCGCCGAGGGCAGGCGGAGGCGTCGGAGTTCGGTCATCACGGCGGCGAAATCGCTCAGGAACGCGTCGAAGGAGTACCGTTCGCCCGCCGACGAGAGACCGTGGCCGCGCAGGTCGAACGTCATCACGTCGAAGTCGAGCCGCAAGAGGTGGATGAGTTCTCGCAGATCGGCTTGTGTCGTGAGGAGCCCGGGGCACAGAACCAGCGGTCGGCCTCGGCCGCCGCGAGTGACCGGGATGGTGACCCCGTCGCGGCGAACTGCGAACTGATCGGTTGTCGTCGTCATGTCGCCATGCTGAGGCGTTGCCCCTGCGTCATGGTCAACCGCCGGCGAGCCGGAGCGATACCGAATCGGCTCGAGGTGGGTCGCCGGTCCGGCCCGGTGTCGGCTACGGTGAGCCGACCGCACGGGCTACGAACAGGAGGCGATGAATATGGCTGCGCACAGCCTGTTTCGTCATGTCCTCCGGCAGGAGCACTCCCGGCGCTAGCGCCATCGGCTCCCGCCTCTCCCGAACAGGAGCATTCCCGTGCCGATCGATTCCGATCACTCTCGTACTTTCGAAACCCCCGGCGCTGCCGATGATCTCGTCACCGCGCGGCTGCGCCTGCGTCGCTGGACGCCCGATGTCGCCGCCGAAGTCGCCTACGGACGCCGCAGCCCGCGGTGGGCCGAGGACTTCCCCGCCGACGGCGACATCGTCATAGCCACCGAGCTCTCGAATCACCCGTCCTGGTACGGCCCCTTCGGCCACCGCCTGATCGTCGAAGCCGCGACCGGGTTGCTCGTCGGCTCGACCGGCCTGTTCTGGCCACCCGCGGACGGCATGCTCGAGATCGGCTACGGCATCGCCGAGTCCCGGCGCGGGCGCGGCTACGCCACGGAGGCCGTCGCCGCGCTCACGGCCCACGCCCGCACGGCACCCGAGGTGCGGACGGTGTTCGCGCGGGTCTCGACCGACAACCCGGCTTCGATCGCGGTCCTGCGTGCCTGCGGATACCGGGCGACCGGAAGCGACGGCGGCATCCTCCGCTACGAGGCGTAGCCGCTCCCGATCATCGGCGGGCGAGCACATCGACCGGCTCGCCCGCCGATGCCCGGACACACCGGCACGCCTCGAGGGCGCACGATCCGCCCCGACCGCTGCCACGAGGCGATATCGGCGGTACCGAACGAATCAGCCTGCGCGCCTATGCGGTATCCAAGTCGCGTTCCCGGAACGCAAAGGCGCCCGCAACCACCGCCGCGGCCGCCAAGGCGGTGAGCACGACGAGCGCGGGCCAGCGCATCTCTTCCATCGGTATGCGGGCGATGTGCTGGAACGGGGACAGGTCGTGGATCCATTGCGGCAGATTCATGAGCGGTCCGAAGAAGCCGAGAACCATCGAGAATCCGAGCAGGGCCCAGGTGGCACCGACAGCTTGCGGGAAGAACCCATAGAGCAGCGCGGCGACCGCCAGCACCAGGAGTACCGCGGGAGCGAACAGCAGGTGGGCGAGGAGGGCGTCGACAATGTATGCGCCGTCGCCGACCGACAGCGACAACGCGATGCCGAACGCCGCGCCGGTCGCGGCGAGCAAGGCGAGCACCCCGATGGCCGCGACACCGATCCACGCGGCGAACCACCCCGCCCGGCCGGTCGCGGTCGCCAGCACCGGTTCGGTGCGACCTCTGGTTTCCTCGGTTCGCAGGGATTGCACAGCCAGGATCGCGAAGACGGCGACCAGGAGCGCGTCGAACAGCGCCATGGTGCCCAGATAGCCGTCGAGCATACGGCCGGCATCACCGCCCATCACATCGATCATCTGATCGGGCAGGTCGTCGAAGGAGTCGACGATCGTGTTGCCGATCCCGCCGTAGAGTGCGCCGCCGGCGACCAGGGCACAGGCCCAGCCGACGAGACCGGCGCGTTGCAGCCGCGCTGCCAACGCTACGGGGGTGTCCATCCAGTTCGCGGCATGTCGCGGGCCGGGCCGTGCGGGGACCAGTCCGGCGCCGAGGTCGCGGCGCGCCGACAGGAGGTAGGCGAGGACGGCGAGAATCAGAGCCGAAGCGATCGAGAGCGACAGGGGCCACCACCGCCCTTCAGCGTAGGCACGGGTCTGCTGCGACCACGCCAGCGGCGAGAGCCACGACAGCGCGCTACCACCCTCTCGAATCGCGTCCCCGGCCGCACGGAGGACGTAGGCGATGCCGAGGGTCAGCCCGGCGAGTCCGGATGCCGCGCGCGAATATTCGGTGACTTGGACGGTGATCGCGGTGATCGCGGCGAATACGAGGCCGACCGCGCCGACTCCGGCTCCGAACAGCAGTGCGTCGGAGGTGTCGAGGCCGGTCGCGGCGAACGAGCTCGCGATCAGCACTGCCACCGCGATGTCTGAGATGAGAGCGACGAGCAGGGCGGCGGTGAGCTGGGCGTGGCGGCCGACCGCGTTGGCGCGGACCAGTTCCGCGCGTCCGGCCTGTTCCTCGACACGGGTGTGGCGAGAGATGAGCAGGATGTTCATCAGCGCGGCGAGCAGCAGGAAGTACAGGCCGTACACGGCGACGATCACCGATTCGATCGTCGGGTCCGCCAGTCCGAAACCGGGTCCGGAGATGAGTGCTCCGACGACTCCTTCGGCGAACTGGCTGACCGCTCGCAAGTCCTCGGGCGTCTTGTACACCTGCTGCAATGCGCCGGCGTAGTAGAAGCTCATCGCCGTGATGCCCAACAGCCACATCGGGAGCTTGATGCGGTCGCGGCGCAGGTCGAGTCGCAGCAGTATGCCTGTGCCCGCGAGTGGACCGCGCCAGGTGCCCGGCCCCGCGTCGGGCGGGGCAGCGGAAGGTGCGCCGGAATAGGTTGTGGTGCTGGTCATTTGAGCGCCCCATTACCCGAAGTGGCGAATTCGCCGCCGTAATGACGCAGCATGAGCTCTTCGAGCGTGGGCGGGTGGCTGGTCAGCGCGCGGAGCCCGGCGCGGCTGATTTCAGCGACCGCGTCATCGAGCGTATCGGCGTCGACATCGAAGCGAACCTTGCCGTCCTCGGTGTGCACGTTGTGCACGCCGGGCAGGCTGCAGAGATCGCCGATCGGGCGTTCGGTGACGGCTTCGATCGTGGTGCGGGTCAGGTGCCGCAGTTCGGTGAGGGTGCCGGTCTGCACCACCCGGCCGGCGCGGATGATGCTCACCCGGTCGGCGAGTTTCTCCACCTGGGCCAGGATGTGGCTGGACAGCAGCACCGTGCCCCCACGTGCCTTCACTTCGGCGACGACATCCTGGAACACCACTTCCATCAGCGGGTCGAGCCCCGCGGTGGGTTCGTCGAGCAGGAACAGTTCCGCGTCCGAGGCCAAGGCCGCGATCAGCGCGACTTTCTGACGATTGCCTTTGGAGTAGGTGCGGGCCTTCTTGGTCGGATCCAGGTCGAACCGCTCGATCAGCTCGTCGCGGCGGGCCGGGTTGGCCGCGCCCCGCAGCCGGGCGAACACATCGATGGCCTCCCCACCGGTCAGATTCGGCCACAGCTCCACATCACCGGGCACGTAGGCCAGGCGTCTGTGCAGTGACACCGCGTCGCGCCACGGGTCGCGACCCAGGAGTTGGACCGATCCGCCGTCCGGGCGTAGCAGACCCAGCAGCACGCGGATCGTCGTGGTCTTCCCGGCGCCGTTGGGACCCAGGAACCCGTGTACCTCGCCTCGGCTCACCTCGAGATCGAGCTCATCGAGGGCGGTGGTGCGGCCGAAAGTCTTACGCAGGCTGGAGATTGCGATGTCCATCCCCTGAGCGTACATAGATTTCACAAATGTGTGAATAGTATGAAGGCTATGATGTAGCGGCGGCTTGCCACAGACTCCCGGAGGTTGGTAGTGGACGAGCAGGAACAGGCTGTCCTGCGATTTGTCGAGCAGTTCGCGCTGCTGCTCGTGGATTCCGGCATGCCGAGGATGGCGGCCCGCGTCTTTGCCTATGTCCTCGCCGACGACGCCGAGCGCTACACCGCCCAAGAGCTCGCGACCGGCTTGCGGGTGAGCCCGGCGGCGATTTCGGGAGCGGTCCGCTACCTCGTGCAAACCGGGCTGCTGGGGCGCGAACGTGAACCGGGTGCCCGCGCCGATACTTACCGTGTCTATGACGACGACGTCTGGTACGCGATCACCGCTCAGCGCCAAGAGGCGCTCGACCGCTCGCTGCGCTTCCTGGCCGAAGGGGCCGAATTGCTCGACGAGGCCCGCCCCGGCGGCCGCCGCGTTCGCGAGACCCTGGAGTATTACCGGTTCATGCGCGCCGAACTCCCCGAGCTGATGAGTCGATGGCGGAAACATCGGCGTGAAATGTTTCCCGAGGGCCGCTGACCTGCCCTAGGCGCTCGATTGCCGGCACTCTCTGATGTGCCTCGCCCGCCCGTGCCCGGCCGGCGGGCTGCCCTTCGGGGGACGCCATGTACCGCCGGCGCATCGTTCCGGTCGGCGGTGCCGAGGGCGCAATCGCGCCACGAGCGGGCGGCCGATGCCCGCTTCGGGCCGGTACGTTCGAAGTATCGGCTTCGACAAAGCGAACAACCGGAGGTGCGCGATGGGAATGCTCGGCAAAGCCATCAAGAGTGGTATCGCGATCAAGGCTTTCCAGGTCGTCAAGCGTGAGGCGGCCAAGCCGGAGAATCAGCGCAAGGCTCAGGAATTCGCCGCCAAGCTCGGTCAGCGGCGCCGCTCGCGCTGAATCGTCGCGGAGCCGCGGATCAGCCGGCCCGGTCTGCGCGTCCGTCGTGAGCGGTGATCGTCTCGACCGCGGCGGTCAGCTCGGTGAGGGCGTCGACGATCTCGGCGAGGCGGTCGCGCCCGAGGTGATCGGCGAGTTCGGCGGCTCGGCGGGCGTGCTGGGGATTGATGGCGCGCACGGCGGCGAGCCCTTCGTCGGTGACGGCGACGAGCTTGGCGCGGCGGTGGGCGGGGTTGGGCCGGTATTCGGCCAGACCCTTGATGACCAGCAGGTCGGCGATGCGCTGGACGCTCTGGCGGGTGATGCCCATGGCGCGGGCGATCCCGGCCACGGGCAGCGGCTCGTGCAGAACAGCTCCGAGTACCTGCCACCAGGCGGCGGTCAGTCCGGCGGGCCGGGCCAATTCCTCCGCCAAGGCGAGGAATCGGCCGTTGAGGCGGAACGTGGTGATGGCGGCGGTACTGAACAGCTCCTGTTCGGACGGCGCAGGACCGGCGCTCACGCCCGCGCTGCCTCGTAGGCTTCGAGTTCGGCGTAGGCGGCGGCATCCTGGCTGTCGAAGACGCGGAACCAGGCGTCGAGGATGCGCGGTTCGTAGAGTCCGAGTACGCCGAAGATCTCGCGGGCGAATTCGAACGGCGCGGTGCCCGACGCGGTCACCAGAATGCCCGCGTCGTCGGTGACGGCGGGCTGGGCGATGTAGAGCTCGCTACCCGCGTAACCGCTGTAGGCGAGGAATTCGGGCGCGTTGCTGGTGTGCTTCCTGGTGTCGAGCAGGCCGGCGGCCGCCAGACCGAAGGTGGCGCCGCAGATCGCGGCGACCGGTGTGCCCGCGGCGAGGAACTGCCCCGCGGCGTCGGCGAAGGCGGCGAGTTCGCCGGTGACCCAGGTGTCGGCCCCGGGAAGGATCAGCATCGCGCCGCGGCCGGGGCCGATCTCGTCCAGTGCGAGGTCGGGCACGATCCGAGATCCGCCTTTGGTCCTGATCGGGTCGCGGGTCGGCCCGACCGTCACCACCTCGTAGCGCCCCGGCTCCAGTTGGCCCGAGGGATCGTTGATGTGCGCGGTGGCGGCGCCGATCTCCCAGTCGGCGAGGGTGTCGTAGACGGCGGCGTACACGGGAATCGGGGACATGCGGTTTCCTTCCGGAGGGTTGACAGTATGTTGTCATTGTTGACAGTGTGCTGTCAATAGTTGATCTCCCGTCCGTCGCCTCCGGTTGTCGCGCCACGTGTGGCCCGGCGCGAGGCGGCGACGAGGTGGACCCGGGCGCGATCGGCGCCGCTCACTAAGCTCTGGAGGTATGGCCGAACCTGCTCCGTCCACCGTCTACATCGCCTCCCCCGAGGGAGAGACCGGGAAATCGACGGTCGCCCTCGGCGTATTGCAGATGCTCTGCGCGACCACCGCGCGGGTGGGAGTGTTCCGGCCGATCACGCGCTCGACCACCGAACTCGATCACATCCTGGAACTGCTGCTCGAGCACAGCACCGCCGACATCGACTACACGCAGGCCATCGGCGTCACCTACGAGCAGGTGCACGCCGACCCGGACGCCGCGATCAGCGAGATCGTCGAGCGCTTCCACGACGTCGCCGCCGTCTGCGACGCGGTGGTGGTGGTCGGCAGCGACTACACCGAGGTCGCCAGTCCCAGCGAGCTGCGGTTCAACGCCAGGATCGCGGTGAACCTGGGCGCGCCGGTGCTGCTGGTGGTGCGCGGCGCCGACCGCACGCCCACCGAGATCAAGCATCTGGTCGAGGTGTGCCTGAGTGAGTTGCGCACCGAGCACGCGGGCGCCCCGGTCGCGGTCGTCGCCAATCGGTGCGACCCCGAGCAGATCTCCGAAGTGCTCTCGGCCCTGACGGCATTCGACATGCCCTCCTGGGCGTTGCCCGAGGTGCCGTTGCTGATGGCGCCGACCATGGCCGAGCTCTGCGAGGCTGTCGACGGGCAGATGTACAGCGGCGATCCGGAACTGCTGCAGCGCGAGGCGTTGAAGATCATGGTCGGCGGCATGACGGCCGAGCACATCCTGGAACGGCTGGTCGACGGTGTGGTCGTGGTCGCGCCCGCGGATCGCTCCGATGTGCTGCTGAGCGTGGTGAACGCGCACGAGGCGGTCAGCTTCCCCTCGCTGTCGGGCATCATCATGAACGGCGGCCTGCTACCGCATCCGGCCATCGCCCGGCTGATGGAGGGCTTGAAACCCCGGCTGCCGATCCTCACCACCGCGCTGGGCACCTACGACACCGCCAGTGCCGCCTACCGCGCCAGGGGCAAGATGTCGGCGGGCAACCCGCGCAAGGTCAACACCGCGCTGGCGCTGATGGAACAGCACGTCGACGCGCCGGAACTGCTCAGCCGCATCCGCGTCGAGCACAGCGACGTGGTGACCCCGCAGATGTTCGAATACCAGCTCCTCGAACGCGCCAGGGCCGACCGCAAGCGCATCGTGCTCCCCGAG
The DNA here is from genome assembly GCF_015477835.1 of Nocardia higoensis. NCBI lineage: Bacteria > Bacillati > Actinomycetota > Actinomycetes > Mycobacteriales > Nocardiaceae > Nocardia > Nocardia higoensis. The sequence goes on from NZ_JADLQN010000005.1 coordinate 24,025, forward strand.
GGCGACGACGACCGGATCCTGCGCGCCGCGGGCCGGGTGCTGCAACGCAAGATCGCCGACCTGGTGATCCTGGGCGACGAGACCGCCGTGCGTGCCCGCGCCGCCGAACTCGGCGTCGACATCGGCGAGGCCGAGGTTCTCGATCCGCGCACCTCCGAGTACCTGGACAAGTTCGCCGCGACCTACACCGAGCTGCGCAAGCACAAGGGCATGACACTGGACAGGGCGCGCGAAAAAGTGTGCGACATCTCCTATTTCGGCACGATGATGGTGCACGAGGGCATCGCCGACGGCATGGTCTCCGGCGCCGCGCACACCACCGCGCACACCATCCGCCCGTCCTTCGAGATCATCAAGACGGTGCCCGGCGTGGACACCGTGTCGAGCGTGTTCCTCATGTGCCTGGCCGATCGCGTGCTCGCCTACGGCGACTGCGCGGTGGTGCCCGACCCGAGTGCCGAACAGCTCGCCGACATCGCGATCTCTTCGGCGGCCACGGCCGCCCGGTTCGGCATCGAGCCCAGGGTGGCGATGCTGTCGTACTCCACCGGTGAATCCGGCAGCGGCGCGGACGTGGACAAGGTGCGGTCGGCGACCCGCCTGGTGCGTGAGCGCGCGCCGGAGCTGCTGGTGGAGGGCCCGATTCAGTACGACGCGGCCATCGAGCCGACCGTGGCCGATGCCAAACTGCCCGACTCCGAGGTCGCGGGCCGCGCGACGGTGTTCATCTTCCCCGACCTCAACACCGGCAACAATACCTACAAAGCGGTGCAGCGCAGCGCGGGCGCGGTCGCGATCGGCCCGGTGCTGCAGGGCCTGAACAAGCCGGTCAACGATCTCTCGCGCGGTGCGCTGGTGGCCGACATCGTCAACACCATCGCCATCACCGCCATCCAGGCGCAGGGCTGAGCGAGAGACACGGAGAGGTGAGTGGAACGGGCGTGGCTGTGACAGCGTGTGAGAACCACGTGCTGGTGATCAATTGCGGTTCGTCGTCGATCAAATATCAGCTGCTCGAACCGGACTCGGGCGAGGTGGCGGCCTCGGGCCTGGTCGAGCGCATCGGTGAGGACGACAGCGCCATCGAACACCGATGCGGTGAACGCGTGCTGGAACGCCGCGGGCGCATCCCCGACCACCGGGCAGGGTTACGGCAGGTCTTCGAACTGTTCGACGAGACCGGGTTCGATCTGGCCGGGGCGGGACTGCGCGCGGTCGGGCACCGGGTGGTGCACGGCGGTGAGGTGTTCCACCAGCCGACGCTGGTGACCGACGAGGTGGTCGCGACCATCCTGGAGCTCACCGACCTCGCCCCCCTGCACAACCCGCCCAATGCGATCGGCATCGAGAGCGTTCGCGAGCTGCTGCCCGATGTGCCGCAGGTCGCGGTGTTCGATACGGCCTTCTTCTTCGACCTGCCCGCCGCCGCGGCGACCTACGCCATCGACAGGAAGGTCGCCGCCGAATACGGCATCCGCCGTTACGGATTCCACGGCACCTCGCACGAATACGTCTCCGGCCGGGCCGCCGAATTCCTCGGCCGCGATCCGAAGCAGTTGCGCCAGATCGTCTTCCATCTCGGCAACGGCGCCTCGGCCTCGGCTGTGCGCGACAGCAGACCGATCGACACCTCGATGGGGCTCACCCCGCTCGAGGGCCTGGTCATGGGCACCCGGCCCGGCGACCTCGACCCCGGCATCCTCGGCCATCTCGCGCACGCGGGCGGTTTCGATGTCGAGCGCATCGACGCGCTGCTCAACCACGAGTCCGGACTCAAGGGCATGGCCGGGGTCAACGACTTCCGGGAACTGCGCAGGCTCATCGACGCAGGCGACCAGCACGCCCGCCTGGCCTACGACGTCTATGTCCACCGCCTGCGCCGCTACCTGGGGGCGTATCTGGTGGCGCTCGGCGGCGTCGACGTCATCACTTTCACGGCGGGCGTCGGCGAGAACAATCCGCACGTGCGGGCCGACGCGCTGGCCGGTCTGAGCACCTTCGGTATCGAAGTCGATCCCGCCCTCAACGCGTCGAAAGACCGGACAGCTCGGCGGATTTCGCCACCGGATGCGCCGGTCACGGTGCTGGTGGTGCCGACCAACGAAGAGTTGGCGATCGCCCGCGCGGCGAGCCGGGTCGTGACCAGCACCTGAGCCCGGCTCGCAACGGGTCATCAGCGCGGCGAGCCGACCGGCCGGGACGACGAGTTCCGAATCCGGGGTCGTGCGGGATTCTGCGTGGCGCGTCGGGCCGCAGGATCTGTCCCTGGCTCGATGAGGAGAGGACGATCGCGCCGGGTCGAAACCATGCTCAGAACAGGGTTTTCGCGCGGAGCGCGTTGGCCAGATCCACGAGCGCGTAGCGGTGGGTGCGGCCGGGAGCGACGCGGGCGAGCGCGCGCAGACCGGCTTCGGTGCCCTCGCGCAGGTCGCGCTCGGTGAACGGCGCGCCGAGAAGTTCGGCGCCGCGGCGGCTGGGTTCGTTGCCCGCCCGCAACCAGGCCAGGGCCGTGCCGAGCACGATCACGCGCATCTGCGGGACCCGGCCCTCACCCGCGGGCAGTGCCGCGATCCGGCCCGCGGCGACGTGCAGGGTCGTTTCGGGCAGTTCGGCGACCGGAGCGGCGGTGAGCAGCAGCAGGATCGCGGTGAGCCGGGCGGTGGTGAAGGCGCGGGAGGTGGCGGGGACCTCGTCGAGAGCGCGCACCGCGTCGTCCACCCGGCCCGCGGCGGCGAGCTGACGGGCCAGGCCGAAGGCGGCGCTCACCACGGCGCGGTCGGTGCGCCAGACGGTCTCGTAGTACTTCTCCGCGTAGGCGCGCCACTGCTCGCGGTCCGGAGAATCCCAGTGCTGGAGAATCAGTTCGGCGGTGGCGGCGAGTGCGAGCTTGGGCGCGATCTCGCCGGGCAGCAGTCGCAGCACCTCCTCGAAACCGGCGAAGGCGGACTCGAACTGCTGCTCGCGCAGGTCGGCGAGTCCGCGGAACCAGTGCACCCGCCAATCGCCCGGCTCGAGTCCGGCGAGCAGGCGCAGCGATTCGGCGGCATGCCCCTGATCCAGACGGATGCGGATCTCGGCCAGACGCAGTTCCGTGCGCGCGGTGTCCGGGGCGTGCTCGGGATCGGCCTCGATCCGTTCGCACGCCGCGCGCAGTGCCTCGAGCGCCTGCTCGGGGTCGGGTTGCAGGGTCGCGGCCAGCAGTCCGGCGGCCGGGTCGGTCGGGTCGATGAGCGGGATGGGCAGGGCGAGCGCGACATCGGTGGCGCGCAGCAGGGCGTCGCGGGCGACGCCGTCGACGTAGGCGTCGGTGCGGCTGATGAGTTCCTCGGTGCCGAACCCGGCCCGCTGGGGACTGAACACTGTGGACAGCTGAGGATGTTCCTCGCCGGTCTCCAGCGCGAGGATCTCCCGCAGCACGCCCGCCGCCTGCGCCGACATCGCGCGTGCCGAAGGGAACCGCCGGGTGGGGTCGGGGTCGGTCGCGCACAGCAGCAGCCGGTGGAAGAACTCGTGACGAGCGAGCACCGGATGGCCGGCCGGGTCGGGGATACCGGCGATGTAATAGCCGCGGTCCATCGGCAGATCCAGCGTCAGCACCGCCAGGGTGCGGCCGACGGTGTGGATGTCGGTGGCGACGGTGGGTCCGGTGGAGGCGATCTCGGGGGCTTGGAAACCCTTGGTGCCGTACAGCGTTCCGTAGGCGTCCAGCGCGGTGACCGCGCCGAGGTCGATCAGTTTGACCTGGTCCTCGGTGATCATGATGTTGTCGGGCTTGAGGTCGTTGTAGGCCAAGCCGATCGAATGCAGGTAGTCCAGCGCGGGCAGGATCTCGAGCAGGTAGGCGATGGCGACGGTGACCGGCATCCGCTCCGGGCGCGGATGATCGTCGAGCAGCGACCGCAGCGACCGGCCGCCCACGTACTCCATGACGATGTAGCCGACCGGCTCGCCGTCCTTGCCGGGATGCTCGACGAAATTGTGGATCTTGACGATGCTCGGATGCGCCACTTCGGCCAGGAACTGCCGCTCGGCCACCGCGACCGCCTGCGCTTCGGCGTCCCCCGCGTGCAACAGGCCCTTGAGCACCACCCACCGGTCGCTGACATTGCGGTCGATCGCCAGATAGATCCAGCCCAGCCCGCCGTGCGCCAGACAGCCCTGGATCTCGTACTGTCCGGCCACCATGTCGCCCGCGCGCAGCGACGGCCGGAAATCGTAAGGCGCGCCGCAGTTCTCGCACACGCCCGCCGAAGTCGCCGGGGTCACCGCCGTCGCCCGGCCCACCGGTTTCGCGCACCGCCCGCAGTAGCGCCTGCCCTCGCTGACCACCGGGTCGGTCAGCACGGCGGCCAGCGGATCGGCGGGCGGGATCGCCGGGACCGGAACCAGCCCGCCGCCGAGCCTGCGCACGGTGGGCCGGGATCGGGAGGTGCGGACGCTGCGGCCCGAGGCGGTCGGCATCGAACCCGGGCCCGTGCCCGAGCTGTGCTTCGCGTTCGTCCCGAAGCCCTTCGAGCGCGGTCCGGGGCTGGGCTCGGAAACCGGTCTCGGGGTGTATCCCGTGGCCTCGGCACCGGATTCGGGTCGAGGCATCGCGCCTGTCGGTGGGACGTCGTCGTTGCCGGGTGGGGCGACCGCCTCGGTCGGTGGGAAACTCTCGGCACCGGGCCGACGCACCGCTCCCGTCGGTGCGTAGTGCTCGGCAGTGACGCCCTGCGAGGTGTCGGTGCGCGGGAAGTCGTCAGCGGCTGAGCCGGGCATGTCGCCCGTGCGCTGGTCGTTGTCACCGCCAGGCCGGGCATTCGTTCCTGGGGAAGGCTCGGCGTCGGCTCGGGAGACCTGCGCGGCGGGCGGTCGGGACACGAGACCGGTGGCAGGGATGTCACCCGGCTCGCGCGTCGGCCAGGCGACGGTGGCGGGCGCGACCTCGGTGGCGTTCCGTCCGGTGCGCAGTGGCTCGGTGCGGGCGTCCGCCGTCTCATCGGGCGCGTGCGGGAGTGCGGCCTCCGGTTGCCAGGCGTCGGGAGGCGGGGCGTCGGGGCGCGGGGCGTCGGGTTCGGTCATCGGCGCTCAGTCCTGGTAGGTCGCGGCGGGCGGGCTCGGCGCGGGTCCGAGGACCGAAAGCCATTGCTGGTGAAGGCGGGTCCACGTGCCGTCGGAACGCAGGCGTTCGAGCGTGCGGTTGACGAAGCGCACCAGGTCCTCGGCGTCCTTGGGGATGCCGATGCCGTAGGGCTCGGCGCTGATGCTGTCGCCGACCACCTGGGTGTAGGGGTCCTGGGCGGCCAGGCCGGCGAGGATCGCGTCGTCGGTGCTCACCGCGTCCACTTGGCGTTGCTGCAACACCACCAGGCAGTCGGCCCAACTCGGCACGGTCAGCACCGCGGCGGCGGACTGCTCGCGGCGGATGCGGTCCAGCGACGTCGTGCCGCGCACCACGCACACCCGTTTGCCCGCCAGGTCGCCGATGCCGCCGATGCCGGAGTCCTTCATCGCCAGCACCCGCTGGTCGGCCCGCAGATACACCGTCGAGAACGCGACCTTCTCCTTGCGCTCGCAGGTGATGGTCATGGTCTTGGCGACCACATCCACGGTCCGGTCCTGCAACGCCTGCTCGCGATCGCCCGAACTGAGTGTGCGGAACTCGACCAGCTCCGGATCACCGAGCAGGTCGGCGGCGATCTCACGGGCGATGTCGGCGTCGAAACCGACGACCCGGCCGGTGGTCGGATCGCGGAAGCTGAACAGGTTGCTTCCGGTGTCCAAGCCGACCACCAGCCTGCCGCGCCGACGGATCGCGTCGAGGGTGGGCCCGGCGGCCGCCCCATCCGGGCGCAGGCTCGCGGTCGGGTCACCGCAGGCCGCCTCGTCGCGCGGGGGCAGCGGGGCGGCGGTGTCCAGCAGCTCCGCTCCGGCGGGCAGCGGCGGACCGCCGATGTCCGGCCCCGACGGGCGACCGGCCGGCTCCGGCGCCGACCCACAGCCGGTGAGGATCGCGCATCCGGCCAGCAGTGCGGCGCACACCGCGCGCCGGGCCCTCACCGGTACTCCCGCAGTCGCGGCCAGATACCCGCGCAGACGCCGCCGATCGCGAGCAGCACGAGCACCAGCGCGCCGGGGGAGAGAAAGTCCAGCGCACGCGCGGCGTGGGAGATGTGATCGCGTTGGTGGACGCGGGTCTCCTCCAGCGCGCCGTCCAGCGCCAGATCCAGCGCGTCGACGGCCGCCGAGGTCTCCGCGACGCCGGAACCGGTGGCGACCTGCGCGGCGCCCGGGTAGTCGCCGCGCGCCAGCGCGTCGTTCATCCGCTGATGCGACGCGCGCCAGCGGTCCAGCGCCGCCGTGGCCGAGTCGACCGCGTCGGTGGCCGGCGCTTCGTCCGGGTAGCCTTCGAGCAGGTCGGCGATCCGGGCGATGCTCTCGTCGTAGATCCGGTCGTAGTCGCCTGTCGCGTCACGCCTGGCCAGTTTCAGGGTCTCCGCCGTGCGCGCCTGGTGGGTGAGGATGCGGCTCTCCACCAGCCGGGAACCGGGTACCGTGCCCTCGTCGCGACCGCCGATCATCGCCGCCGCCGAGATCGATCCGGCGATCACCGTCCAGGCCAGCAGGATCAGCATCGCCGCCGACGCGGCCAGCAGACCGGGATTGAGCACTCGGCGCCATCGTCGGGTGAGCAATGTCTGTACCCACGCCAGCGCGCCGAGCGCCACGAGCAGCAGCACGATCGCCGTCCACGGTGGCCGCACATGCCTGCGTCCGGCCTCGTCGACCGCCGCCGACCGATGGTCCTCCAGCTCCTCGGCCATCGGCAGCAGCGTGCTCTGCATCTGGTGGGATGCCTCGCTCAGATACGCCGCGCCCACCGGGTAACCGCTGCGATTGTTGGCTCGTGCGGTCTCGACCAAGCCCGTGTACACCGGCAGACCGGTGGCGATGCCGGTGCGCAGTCGGGCGTCGGCTTCGGCGTCGCCCGCGCCGATCACCACTTCGGCCGCGGCCGCGCCGACGGCCTGGGCGTAGCGTTCGCGCACTGTCTGCGGTTCCAGACCGCCGGAGATGAAGGCGGTGCTCGCGGCGGCGTCGGCGATCGACAACGAGGTGTAGAGCCGGTGCGCCGAATGCGCCTCCGGTTCGGTCTCCGCCAGCAGCACGTCCAGTGCCAGCTGCCGGTCTCCGACCATGTCGGCGGTGACGACGGCCGCGCTCGCGCACAACGCGATCAACAGCAATCCCACCGCGATCAGCAACCCCGGCGAGGATGTCGCGAAGGCCCGGACGTTGGCCGGGTCGAGCCGCTCGCGCACGGCGGCGGCCGCGGCGCCTCGCTGCCCGGTGCGTGGCTTCCGCGGCGGCCGCGCCTCCCGTGTCGGCCACGGCTGCCTCGTATCCGCCGTCGTCGGCACTCGATCATCTCCGCCGCCCGGCGCGGGGCCTGCCCGTGTGCCGCGGACTGCCGTCCGCGTCCGCTCGTCGGCCTCCGGATCAGCGTCCGTCCCGGTCCCGAGCCCCGCTCCTGCGCCGCGCCCGCTTTCCGCCCGTGTCATCCGTCCACCTCCGCGGTCCGCGTCCCGGCCGTGCGCCTGCATCGCAGTTTATTGTGGTCATATCGATGCCGCGGTGCGTCGGACACCCCCGGGCGGGTGCGGCGGGGGTGGTGCGTCGCGGCGGAACGAGGATGGTTGCGATGCGTGGTGACGGCGACGGGTGGTCCATCGGCCCGGACGGCCTACGGCACTGGGGCAAGTACGGTGCTGCCGGATTGTTGCTGCGAGCGCCGCTGGCGGGCGGAGGCTCGGCCGTACTGCTCCAGCATCGGGCCCCGTGGAGCCATCAGGGCGGCACCTGGGCGCTGCCCGGCGGCGCCAAGGACAGCCACGAATCCTCCGTGCACGCCGCCGTCCGCGAAGCCGAGGAGGAAGCGGGCATCGCGCACACCGAGATCCGCGTCCGCGCCGAGCGGGTGACCGCGTCGGTTCTCAGCGGCTGGACCTACACGACGGTCGTCGCCGACGCCCCGGCCACACTCGAGACCAGCGCCAACCGTGAAAGCCTCGAACTGGCCTGGGTCCCGGAGGACGAAGTCACCGACCGCCCCCTGCACCCCGGCTTCGCCGCCGCCTGGCCCACCCTGCGCGCCACCCCGGCGCGCGCCGTATGGGAGGAATTGGCGGCCGCCGGTGACGCCGAGGCGATCGCCGCCGCCCTGCCCCGCACGGTGGACCTCGCCGACCAGGGGTTCTACTGGTTGCACGCCGACCCGGCCGGGCCCGGCGGCGAAGCCCACATCGTCGCGGCCGCTGAAGGAGCGGGCCCAGTCTCTGTGTCCACGCTGTCGATGACCGTCCGCCAAATACTCGCCTGAGCTGTTCCACCGGCTCAGGCCGGTCGATCCAGGGGTGGAACTACACGCGGCCGGATTGCGGCGCGCAGGTCGGTTGGGCGCGACCAGCTCGCGCACTACTCCGGGGCGGCGGTCAGCAGGGCGTCTTTGAGTTCCCTAGCCGCGGCCTCCGGATCACGGGCTTCGGTGATGGCCCGCACCACGACGATCCGCCGGGCGCCCGCCGCCAGCACTTCCGGCAGCCGCTGCGCGTCGATGCCGCCGATGGCGAACCAGGGCAGGGTGGGATGGGACTCGGCGGTGGAGCGGACCAACTCCAGACCGGCGGCTTGCCTGCCGGGCTTGGTCGGTGTCGACCACACCGGGCCGGTGCAGAAGTAGTCGATGTTCTCGTCGATCGCGGCGAGCCCGGCCTGGGCTCGGTTGTGGGTGGAGCGGCCGATCACCACGTCGGGACCGAGGATGCGGCGGGCATAGGAGGGTGGCAGGTCCCCCTGCCCGAGGTGCAGGACATCGGCGCCCGCGGCCAGGGCGATGTCGGCGCGATCGTTCACCGAGAGCAGTCCGCCGTGCCTGCGCGCGGCGGCCTTGAGTTCGGCGAGCGCGCCGAGTTCGGCCTCGGCCTCCAGCGGGCCGAATCGGGCTTCGCCCGCGGAGCCCTTGTCCCTGAGCTGGATGATGTCGACGCCACCGGCGAAGGCGGCGTCGGCGAACCTCGCCAGATCGCCCTTTTCGCGGCGCGCGTCGGTGCACAGGTACAGCCGCGCCGTGGCCAGGCGCTCGCGGGGCGGCAGGGGACGGTTCTGGTGGGAGGGATGCACGTCACAGACGGTAGCCGCGCTACCGTGGGGAAGCGAGCACAGGGCGTCCCCGCGCAGCGATCAGGTGCGCAGCGGGTAGGCCGGGTAGGTAGGTGGAAGACATGCGGACTCTGGCCGTCGTCGGCGGCGGCGCCATCGGTTTCGCGGTGGCCTGGCGGGCCGCCGAGGCCGGGTGGCAGGTCACGCTGTTCGACGCCGCCGCGGGTTCGGGCGCCTCCCGGGTGGCGGGCGGCATGCTCGCTCCGTTGTCGGAGGGCTGGCCCGGGGAGGACAGCGTTCTCGGCTTCGGCGCGGCCTCGCTGGCGCGCTGGCCCGATTTCGCGGCGCGATTGGCAGCGGCCACCGGGGTGGACGTCTTCGTCGCCGACCAGACCCTCACCGTCGCGCTCGACTCCGCCGACGCCGCCGATCTGCGCACCGTCGCCGATTGGGTGGGCGAACGGGGCCACGAGCTGCGACTGCTCGACCGCGCCGCAGTCCGTGAGCTCGAACCGGCGCTGGCCAGAACCATCCGGGCCGGACTGCTGTCGAGCGAACCTGCCATCGACAACCGGCTGCTGTTCGGTGCGCTGCGTGAGGCCGCGGTCGCCGCGGGGGTGGACGTGCGCGAGCACGCCGTGACCGATCCGGCCGCGCTGGAGTTCGACCAGGTGGTCGTCTCCGCGGGCGCCGCCTCCGGCGGGTTGTGGCCCGATCTGCCGGTCCGCCCGGTCAAGGGCGAGATCCTGCGCCTGCGGCAGCGCCCCGGCGTCGCGCCCGCGCCCAGCCGGGTGATCCGTGCCAGGGTGCACGGCCGCCCGGTGTATCTCGTACCCCGCGCGGACGGGATCGTCGTCGGCGCCACCCAGTACGAGGTCGGCTTCGACATCACGGTCACCGTCGGTGGCGTGCGCGACCTCATCGCCGACGCGGAAGCGATCTTTCCCGCGATCGGCGAATACGAACTGGCCGAGGCGAGTGCGGGCCTGCGCCCCGGCACCCCTGACAATCTGCCACTCATCGGCAGGCTCACCGATCGCGTGGTCGCCTCGACCGGCCACGGACGCAACGGCATGCTCGCCGTCCCGCTCACCGTGGATGCCACGTTGGCCGCGTTGGCCGGTGACGCGCTGCCCGAGGCCGCGGGCGCCGACCCGCACCGCTTCACCCGGACGCCTGCCCCGGCGTCGCCGTCCGTCTCAGGAGGAGTTCGATGACCGCCATGTCCATCCCGATCGGTGTCACGGTGAACGGCGAGGACCACGAGTTCCCGGAGCCGCTGACCGTGCGCGAACTGCTCGAGCGGCTGACACTGCCGTGCCAGGGCGTGGCCGTGGCCGTGGACGGCGTGGTGTTCCCGAAGTCGCGCTGGGACGAACCGGTCGGCCGCGGCTGGTCGATCGAGGTGCTGACGGCGGTCCAAGGTGGCTGAGCTTTCCACACTGCCGCCGCTGCGCATCGCCGACCGCGAATTCGGTTCCCGGCTCATCATGGGCACCGGCGGCGCGGAGAATCTCACCGTGCTGGAGGAGGCATTGGTCGCCTCGGGCACCGAGCTGACCACCGTCGCCATGCGCCGTGTCGATGCCGCGGGCGGCACCGGCGTGCTGGATCTGCTGAAGCGACTCGACATCATGCCGCTGCCCAACACCGCGGGCTGCCGCACCGCCGCCGAAGCCGTGCTCACCGCGCAGTTGGCCGCCGAAGCGCTCGACACCACCTGGGTCAAGCTCGAGGTCGTGGCCGACGAGCGCACCCTGCTGCCCGACCCGATCGAACTGCTCTCCGCCGCCGAACAGTTGGTCGACGCCGGTTTCACGGTCATGCCCTACACCAACGACGACCCGGTCCTGGCCCGCCGCCTCGAGGACGCCGGTTGCGCGGCCGTCATGCCGCTGGGCGCCCCCATCGGCACCGGTCTCGGCATCGGCAATCCGCACAACATCGAGATGATCGTGGCGGCGGCGGGGGTCCCGGTGATTCTCGACGCGGGCATCGGCACGGCCAGCGACGCCGCCCTGGCCATGGAACTCGGCTGTTCGGCGGTGCTGCTGGCCACCGCCGTCACCCGTGCCAAGCAGCCTCCGATGATGGCCGCCGCGATGGCCGACGCGGTGCGCGCGGGCCTGCTGGCCCGGCAGGCCGGTCGTATCCCCAAGCGTTTCTGGGCCCAGGCTTCGTCGCCGCAGCGCTGACCGGACGGCCGAACAGCCATCCGCTCGGTGACGACCCCGGCGGTCTCGCCGGATGACCCCGAGACCGCCGCGGCTCGAGGTCGATCTCGAGGATGACCGGAATCCACCCCTGAGTGGTGACGCGGAAGGCCCGTCGGTAGGGAATGCTGGTGCCCATGATCGAAGTGAGGGGTCTGACCAAACATTACGGCCGGACCGTCGCCGTCGAGGATCTCACCTTCACCGTCCGACCCGGACAGGTGACGGGTTTCCTCGGACCCAACGGCGCGGGCAAGTCGACGACGATGCGGATGATCCTGGGACTGGACCGGCCCACGGCGGGCACCGCGCTCATCGACGGAAAGCCGTACCAGGAAATCGACAACCCGCTGCGCACCGTCGGCGCCCTGCTCGACGCCAAGTGGGTGCACCCGAATCGTTCGGCGCGCGCGCACCTGCAATGGATGGCCGCGTCCAACGGCATCGAGAAGGCGCGGGTCGAGGAGGTGCTGCGACTGGTCGGCCTGTCCGAGGTCGCCGACCGCAGCGCGGGCGGGTTCTCCCTGGGCATGTCGCAGCGGCTCGGCCTGGCGGGTGCCCTGCTCGGCGATCCGAAGGTGCTGCTGTTCGACGAGCCGGTCAACGGTCTCGACCCGGAGGGCATCCTGTGGATCCGCCGGTTCATGCAGCGCCTGGCCGCCGAGGGCCGCACCGTGCTGGTGTCGAGTCACCTGCTCTCGGAGATGGCGCAGACCGCCGAGCACCTGGTGGTGATCGGCCGCGGCAAGCTCATCTCCGATACCACCACCAAAGAGTTCATCGAGCGCGCCTCCGAGCAGAGCGTACGGGTGCGCAGTCCCCAACTCGACGAACTGCGCAGCCTGCTGACCTCCGAGAACCTGACCGTGCGCGACGACGGCTCGAGCTCGGGAGAACCGGCTCTGCTGGTGGCGGGCGTGACCAGCGACGCCGTCGGCATGCTGGCGAGCAAGAACAACATCACGCTGTTCGAGCTGTCCCCGCAGCGCGCCTCGCTGGAAGAGGCGTTCATGCGGATGACCGGCGGCTCGGTGCAGTATCACGGCGAAGGCGCCGACCAAGTGGGCGTGCCGGGTCCCGGCGCGCAGATGGCAGCGATGGGAGGGGCGCTCCGATGAGCGTGTTGGCCGCGGAACGAATCAAACTGACCTCGACCCGATCGCCCTGGTGGTGCACCGGCCTGGCGATCGTGTTCTCCCTGGGCATCACGGCGCTGTTCGGCCTGCTGCTGAACGTCACGATGAGCGCCTGGAAGGACGACCCGTCGATCGCGCCGGAACCGCCGCTGGCCGACAACGTGCTCTCCGCGCTCGGCATCACCGGCGCGGCCTTCCTGCCCGGCTTCGGCTACATCCTCATCATGATCATGTGCGCCCTGGCCGTGACCAGCGAGTACCGCTTCGGCACCATGCGCGCCACCTTCCTGGCCGTCCCCAACCGGACCGCGGTGCTGGCCACCAAGGCCGGGATGCTGGCGGTGGGCGCGGCTGTGCTGTCGGCGGTGCTCACTTTCCTGGGCTTCCTGATCCTGAAGGTGGTCACCACCGACGAGGTGGGGGTGAAGCTCAGCCTCACCGAGGGCGACACCAAGATCTTCTACGCGGTCCCGATCTTCATCGCCCTGGTGGCCGTGCTCTCGGTCGGTGTGGGTGCGCTGATCCGCCAGTCGGCGGGCGCGATCTCGCTGTTGATCGTCTGGCCGGTACTCATCGAGCCGATCATCGGCGCCTTCGGCAAGTACGGACGTAATATTCAAGTGTTCCTGCCGTTCCAGAACGCGAACCGCTTCCTCGGCATGGAGGACCCGGGCCTTCCGTGGCACTGGGGAGCGTGGCCCGCGCTCGCGTACTTCACGGCTTTCGTCGCGGTCGTCTTCACCGCCGCGGTGGTCGTGGTGAACAGGCGGGACGCCTGACACAGAGCCCCCCGGGCAGCGCCCTCGCCGCCCGGGAACGCGGAGGCGACCTCGTCAGCAGGTCCGCTCCGCGTCGGCGCGATCATCACTGCCCGATGGTCGCGCCCCCCGCCGGCCCGGTGTGTGAAGGACTTCCTTCCACACCGGGCCGTCGGCGTTTCCTCGGAGCCAGCCAGGGCTTTCGACGATCAGTCTTCCCAGGGATTGACGATCTCGATGCCGATCTCGGCGAAGTCCTTTACGTTGCGGGTAGCGACAGGGCAGTTTTTCGCCGCGCAAATGGACGCTATCTGTGCGTCGGCGTAGCCGATGGGGCGGCCGAGTCGACGGCGTGTCGAGACGATCCGGCCGTACAGACGCGCCGCTTCGTAGTCGAACGACTCGATTTCCGCCCCGAATTCGTCGAACAATTCCTCTGCGAGCCCACGCAGACCTGTTTTCCGTCGGCCGTCAGGTAGGTTTTCGATTCCCGCCCAAATCTCACCGACGGTCACCGACGTGATCGTGACGTCGGATGTGCTCTCCAGCCAAGTGACGACCTGAGGTGCCGGGGTGGGCCTGAACAGCTCCGACACGACGTTGGTATCAGCGATGATCACAGTGGCGCTGCTCCGGCCTCCGGCTGCTCCGGGATGTCCAGATCCGCGGCGTACGGTCGGCTGCGTTCGTACAGTTCGCGCAGTAGAAGCTTCGGTTTGACAGCTTCGGAGAGAATGGCCCGCGCCTCGGATTCCATGCTCCTGCCGTGCGCTGCGGCTCGGCGCCGCAGGCGCTCTTTCACGTCGGGATCCAGGTCGCGGATAGTGATGGCAGCCACGAAATCAATGCTATCAATGATTCGATCGTGTGTCTCGGATCGTGCGGCGGCGCGGCGCCGAACTGCCCGTGTGGCAGGATCATTCGTTCTCGGTGAGACAACGTGATCCCATCGGATTCACTCGCCGCTGATCGCGGGCGCGGGCCGCCGCCTATCCGATGGGCGCTGCGTTCAGCCCAGCCCCCAGAAGAGTCCGGCCGCGGCGGCGAGCGCGCCGCACGCCGCCAGCCCGATCGCCAGCGGCCGGGAGGTCTTCCAGAGCGAGTAGGCGCCGCCGAGCAGGAAGCCGGCGAGGGCGAGCATCAGCATCATCGTCACGTCGGGGGACATTGGGCCGATTCTGCCGTGTCGCTGGATCGGGCGGTGCACGATAGGCGGGTGGCGCGTCCGCATGGGCTCGCCGGTGCGGCGTATCCGCGGGTTCCGGCTGTCCGGGCAGGGCGCTGACCTGCATGGACAATTAACAAGCACGCTAGCTTGATTTTTTCTTGCCCGGATGTGATGCTGGGCCGGACACGAACGACGAGGCATGTCGAAGGGAGGCCCCGGGCTGATGGGCAGACTTGCCGCCGACCCCGAGGTGATCAGGATCGGCAATTGTTCCGGGTTCTACGGCGACCGGCTCTCCGCCATGCGCGAGATGCTGGAGGGCGGGGATCTCGATGTGCTCACCGGTGACTATCTGGCCGAGCTGACCATGCTCATCCTCGGCCGCGACCGGATGAAGGACGCGAGCCTCGGCTACGCCAAGACCTTCGTCGCCCAGATCCGCGACTGCCTCGGCCTCGCACTGGACAAGGGCGTGCGCATCGTGGTGAACGCGGGCGGACTGAACCCCGCCGGTCTGGCCGACAAGGTGCGCGAGATCGCCGCCGAACTCGAACTGGACGCGAAGGTCGCCCACGTCGAAGGTGACGACCTGCTGCCGCGTGCGAGCGAACTCGGGCTCGGCGCGCCGTTGACCGCCAACGCCTATCTCGGCGCGTGGGGCATCGTGGAATGTCTCGGCGGTCGCGACGGTCGGCACACAGCCGCCGACATCGTGGTCACCGGCCGCGTCACCGACGCCTCGGTCATCGTCGGACCCGCCGCCGCGCACTTCGGCTGGACCCGCACCGACTACGACGCCCTCGCCGGCGCGGTCGTCGCCGGGCACATCATCGAATGCGGCACCCAGGCCACCGGCGGCAACTACGCTTTCTTCACCGAGATCGCCGACCTGGGCCGACCGGGCTTCCCCATCGCCGAGATCCGCCGCGACGGCAGCAGCGTCATCACCAAGCACGACGGCACCGGCGGCGCGGTCACCGTCGATACGGTCGAAGCCCAGCTCATGTACGAGATCCAGGGCGCCCGCTATGCCGGACCGGATGTCACCGCCCGGCTGGACAGCGTGCGGCTCACCCAGGACGGCCCGGACCGGGTCCAGGTCTCCGGTGTCACCGGGGAGGCCCCGCCGCCGCGGCTCAAGGTCTCGCTGAACACCCTCGGCGGCTTCCGCAACGAGATGGAGTTCATCCTCACCGGCCTGGACATCGAGGCCAAAGCCGACCTGGTGCGCGGGCAGCTGGAGTCCTGGCTGCCGGTGCGCCCGGCCGAGCTGGACTGGACGCTGGTGCGCCTGGACCGCCCCGACGCCGAGACCGAGGAGCAGGCCAGCGCTCTGCTGCGCTGCGTGGCGCGCGACCCGGATCCGAAGAAGGTGGGCCGCGCGTTCTCCGGGACGGCCGTGGAGCTGGCGCTGGCGAGCTACCCGGGGTTCAGCTCCACCACCCCGCCCGGCAACGGTTCGCCCTACGGCGTCTACACCGCGGGCTTCGTCGACGCCGCCGAGGTGCCGCACGTCGCGGTGCTGCCCGACGGCTCGCGAATCGACATCGCGCCGTCCGAGCAGACGAGGCCGCTCGAACCCGTCGGCGAACCCGAACTGCCGCAACCGTTCTCGAGTGAGCGCTCCCGGCGCGTCCCGTTGGGAACGATCGCGCTCGCCCGCAGCGGCGACAAGGGCGGCGACGCGAATATCGGCGTCTGGGTGCGCACCGACGACGCCTGGCGCTGGCTCGCGCACACCCTCACCGCCGACAAGCTGCAAGAACTTCTGCCCGAAACCGCGGGTCTGACCGTCACCCGGCATGTCCTGCCGAATCTGCGCGCGGTGAACTTCCTCGTCGCGGGTTTGCTCGGCAAGGGCGTGGCGTACCAGGCCCGGTTCGACCCGCAGGCCAAGGGACTCGGCGAATGGCTGCGGTCCCGTCACATCGATATTCCCGTGGAGTTGCTGTCATGACTGCATCTGTCAATCCGTGGACGACCCCGGAGCGTCGCGAATTACGCGCCACCGTGCGCGGTTTCGTCGAGCGCGAGGTGCTGCCCCACCTGGACCAGTGGGAGCGTGACGGCGAGCTGCCGCGCGATCTGCACAAGAAGGCGGGCGAACTCGGCCTGCTCGGCCTGCAGTTCCCCGAGGAGGTCGGCGGTGGCGGCGGCACGGCCATCGACACCGCGATCCTCTGCGAGGAGATCCACCAGGCCGGCGGCTCGGGCGGGCTGTTCGCCTCGCTGTTCACCTGCGGCATCGCGGTCCCGCACATCGTCGCCTCCGGCAACCAGGAGCTGATCGATCGCTACGTCAAGCCGACCCTGGCCGGCGACATGATCGGCTCGCTGGCCATCACCGAGCCCGGCGGCGGCTCCGACGTCAACAACCTGTCGACCACCGCGCGCCTGGAAGGCGACCACTACATCGTCAACGGCGCCAAGACCTACATCACCTCCGGCTGCCGCGCCGACTTCGTGGTCACCGCGGTCCGCACCGGTGGCAAGGGCTCCGCCGGCATCTCGCTGCTGGTCGTCGACAAGGGCACCCCCGGCTTCACCGTGAGCCGCAAGCTGGAGAAGATGGGCTGGCAGGCCTCCGACACCGCCGAACTGTCCTATGTGGACGTCAAGGTGCCGGTGTCGAACCTGGTCGGCCCGGAGAACGCCGGTTTCTACCTGATCGCGGGAGCGTTCGTCTCCGAGCGGCTCGGCCTGGCCGTGCAGGGCTACTCCCAGGCCCAGCGCTGCCTGGACCTCACCCTGGAGTGGGTGCGCAACCGCGAGACCTTCGGCCGCCCGCTGATCAGCCGCCAGGCCGTGCAGAACACCGTCACCGAGATGGCCCGCCGCATCGATGTGGCGCGCGTCTACTCCCGCGAGGTCGCCCGCCGCGCCGCCGAGGGCGAGACCGATCTGATCGCCGAGGTGTGCTTCGCCAAGAACACCGCCGTCGAGGCCGCCGAATGGGTCGCCCACCAGGCGGTTCAGCTGCACGGCGGCATGGGCTACATGCGTGAGGCCGAGGTGGAGCGCCAGTACCGCGACATCCGCCTGCTCGGCATCGGCGGCGGCACCAGCGAGATCCTGTTGGGTCTGGCCGGTAAGCGTCTGGGCTACCAGGCGTGATCGGGGGCGGACAGGCATGACCGTGTTGCGTAGCGTCCTGGACTCCGGCACATCGGAGTACCGTGCGGCCGCCGAGGCGATGAGCGCCAAGCTCACCGAGGTCGAGGCCGAATTCGTCAAAGCCGTGGAAGGCGGCGGGCCGGACAAGCTGGCCCGGCACCGCAAGCGCGGCAAGCTCACCGCTCGTGAGCGCATCGAACTACTCGTCGACGAGGATTCCGCGTTCCTCGAACTGTGCCCGCTCGCCGCTTGGGGCAGCGAATTCCATGTCGGCGCCAGCGTCGTCACCGGCATCGGAATCGTGGAAGGCGTCGAGTGCATGGTCGTCGCGCACGACCCCACCGTGCGCGGCGGCACCTCCAACCCGTGGACGCTGCGCAAGAATCTGCGCGCCAACGACATCGCCCGCCAGAACCGGCTGCCGCTGGTGAACCTGGTGGAGTCCGGCGGCGCGGACCTGCCCACCCAGAAAGAGGTGTTCGTTCCCGGCGGGCGGCTGTTCCGCGACATCACCCAGCTGTCCGCCGAGGGCATCCCGACCATCGCCCTGGTGTTCGGCAACTCCACCGCCGGTGGCGCGTACGTGCCGGGCATGTCGGATTACACGGTGATGATCAAGGAACGCTCCAAGGTGTTCCTCGGCGGCCCGCCGCTGGTGAAGATGGCCACCGGCGAGGAATCCGACGACGAGTCCCTCGGCGGCGCGGACATGCACGCCCGCGTCTCCGGCCTGGCCGACTACCTGGCCGCCGACGAACAGGACGCGATCCGCCTCGGCCGTTCCATCGTCAAGCGCCTGAACTGGCGCAAACAAGGCCCAACCCCCCAGCCCGCGCTCGAACCCCGCTACGACGCCGAGGAACTGCTCGGCATCGTGCCCTCGGATCTGAAGATCCCGTTCGATCCGCGCGAGGTGATCGCCCGCGTCGTCGACGATTCCGATTTCGACGAGTTCAAGCCCCTCTACGGCAGCAGCCTGGTGACGGGCTGGGCGCGACTGCACGGCTACCCGGTCGGCATCCTCGCCAACGCGCGCGGCGTGCTGTTCTCCGAGGAAGCGCAGAAGGCGGCCCAGTTCATCCAGCTGGCCAACCAGTCCGACACGCCACTGCTGTTCCTGCACAACACCACCGGCTACATGGTCGGCAAGGAGTACGAGCAGAAGGGCATCATCAAGCACGGCGCGCTGATGATCAACGCGGTCTCGAACTCGAAGGTCCCGCACCTGACCCTGCTGATGGGCGCCTCCTACGGTGCGGGCCACTACGGCATGTGCGGGCGCGCCTACGATCCCCGTTTCGTCTTCGCCTGGCCCAGCGCCAAATCCGCCGTCATGGGCGGCGCGCAGCTGGCGGGCGTCATCTCCATCGTGGGCCGCGCCGCCGCCGAAGCGCGCGGCAAAGCCTTCGACGAGGAGGCCGACGCGGGCATGCGCGCCATGATCGAAGCGCAGATCGAAGCCGAGTCGCTGCCGATGTTCATGTCGGGCAGGCTCTACGACGACGGCGTCATCGATCCCCGCGATACCCGCACGGTGTTGGGCATGGCGTTGTCGGCCGTCCACAACGCCCCGATCGAAGGCGCCGCGGGCTTCGGCGTCTTCCGGATGTGAGGCTGTCATGACAAGGGATCGGGACACATCGATCTCCACCGTGCTGGTGGCCAATCGCGGCGAGATCGCGCGGCGGGTCTTCGCCACCTGTCGCCGGATGGGGCTGGGCACCGTGGCGGTCTACTCCGACGCCGACGCGCAGGCTCCGCACGTCGGTGACGCCGACGCCGCCGTCCGCCTGCCCGGCAACACTCCCACCGAGACCTATCTGCGCGGCGAGTTGATCATCGAGGCGGCGCTGTCCGCCGGTGCCGACGCGGTGCACCCCGGCTATGGATTCCTCTCCGAGAACGCCGAATTCGCGCGGGCCGTGCTCGACGCGGGTCTGACGTGGATCGGTCCGCCGGTGGCCGCCATCGAGGAGATGGGCTCGAAGGTCGCCTCGAAGAAGCTGATGGCCGCGGCGGGGGTTCCTGTTCTTCCGGAACTGGACCCCGCCGAGGTCGCCGAGAGCCACCTGCCGGTGCTCATCAAGGCATCGGCAGGCGGCGGCGGTCGCGGCATGCGCGTGGTCCGCGATCTGAGCGAGCTGTCCGGACAGATCGAGGCCGCCCGCCGGGAAGCCGAATCCGCGTTCGGTGACCCGACCGTGTTCTGCGAGCGGTACCTCGAGACCGGCAGGCACATCGAGGTCCAGGTGATGGCCGACACCCACGGCACCGTGTGGGCGCTGGGCGAGCGGGAGTGCTCGATCCAGCGCAGGCATCAGAAGGTCGTGGAGGAAGCGCCCTCGCCGCTGGTCGAGCGCATCGACGCGGCGTCGGCCGACGACCGTCCCGGTATGCGGGACCGGCTGTTCGAGGCCGCCCGGCTGGCCGCGTCCGCGATCGGCTACACCGGCGCGGGCACCGTCGAGTTCCTGGCCGACGAGACCGGCGAGTTCTACTTCCTGGAGATGAACACCCGCCTGCAGGTGGAGCATCCGGTCACCGAATGCACCACCGGCGTCGATCTGGTCCGGCTCCAGCTGGCGGTGGCCGCCGGTGATCGGCTGCCCGCCGAGCCGCCGGTGATGCGCGGCCACTCCATCGAGGTCCGCCTCTACGCCGAGGACCCCGCCCACGACTGGCAGCCGCAGAGCGGCACGGTGCACCGCATCGACATTCCGCACGTGGCAGCCGAGTTCGAACCCCTCACCCGCGCGGGCATCCGCCTGGACACCGGCGTGCTGGACGGTTCCGTGGTGGGCGTGCACTACGACCCGATGCTCGCCAAGGTCATCGCCTTCGCCGAAACCCGCACGGAGGCAGCTCGACTGCTGGCCTCGGCATTGCGACGCGCCCGCATTCACGGCTTGGTCACCAACCGCGACCTGCTGGTCCGCGTCCTGCGCCACCCCGCGTTCCTGGCGGGCGACACCGACACGGCGTTCTTCGCGACCCACGGTCTGGACACCCTCGCCGCCCCGCTGGCCGAGCCCGCCGACGAACGCCTGTCCGTCGTGGCCGCCGCACTGGCGGACGCCGCCGTCAACCGCGCGAGCGCGCGGACCGGCGGCGGATTGCCCAGCGGCTGGCGCAATCTGCCCTCGCAGTCGCAACGCAAGTCCTACGACAGCCGTCGCACCGGCACCCACGACATCGACTACCGGTATGTCCGTGGCCGCGCCACGGTCGAAGGACACGACGGCCTCGAGGTCGTCTCGGCCGGTCCCGACCGGGTCGTGCTGTCCGTGCCGGGCGAACGCGGCCCCGTGCGCCGGAGCTTCGACATCGCCCGCTACGGCGAACTGGTCTGCGTCGACTCTCCGCTCGGCCCGGTGAGCGTGCGCAGACTGCCGCGCTTCAGCGACCCCGCCGACCAGTTCGCCACCGGTTCCCTGCTCGCCCCCATGCCGGGAACCGTGATCCGGCTCGGCGCCGCCGTGGGCGATCGGGTGAGCGCGGGCCAACCGGTGCTCTGGCTGGAGGCCATGAAGATGGAGCACACCATCGCGGCGCCCGCCACGGGCGTGCTCAGCGCGTTGAACGTCGAGGTGGGCCGTCAGGTCGAGCTCGGCACAGTACTGGCCGTCGTAGATCCCGACGACGCGATCGACGAGAAGTAAGGACCGACCATGAGTTTCATCGAAACCGACGAACGCAAGGCGCTGCGCGCAGCTGTGGCTCAGCTGGCCCTCAAATACACCTACCGCGACTATGTGCTGCCCAAGGCGCGCAAGGGCGAGCCGCTCACCGAACTGTGGCAGGAGGCGGGCGCGCTCGGCTTCCTCGGCGTGAACATCCCCGAGGAATACGGCGGCGGCGGCGCGGGCATGTACGAGCTGTCGCTGGTCATGGAGGAACTGTCCGCCCAGGGCGCGGGCCTGCTGCTCATGGTCGTCTCGCCGGCCATCTGCGGCACCATCATCAGCCGCTACGGCACCGACGAGCAGAAGCAGAACTGGCTGCCGCGCATCGCCGACGGCTCGGCCAAGATGGTCTTCGGCATCACCGAGCCCGACGCGGGCTCCAACTCGCACCAGATCACCACCACCGCCCGCCGCGACGGCGACGACTGGCTGCTGACCGGCCGCAAGATCTTCATCTCCGGCGTCGACCAGGCCGAGGCCGTGCTGATCGTCGCGCGCACCGAGGACCACAAGACCGGCAAGCTCAAGCCCGCGCTGTTCATCGTCCCCACCGACGCCCCCGGCTTCACCAAGGTGGCGCAGGAGATGGACATCATCGAGCCCGACCACCAGTACAACCTGTTCCTCGACGACGTCCGGCTGCCCTCGACAGCGCTGGTCGGCAAGGAGGACGCCGCGCTCATGCAGCTGTTCGCGGGCCTGAACCCCGAGCGCATCATGGGCGCCGCCATGGCCGTCGGCGTGGGCCGCTACGCCATCGATCGCGCCGTCGAATACGCCAAGGAACGCACCGTCTGGAAGACCCCGATCGGTGCCCACCAGGGTATTTCGCACCCGCTGGCGAAGGTGAAGATCGAACTCGAGCAGGCCAAGCTGATGATGCAGAAGGCCGCCACCCTCTACGACGCCGGCGACGAGATGGGCGCCGCCGAGGCCGCGAACATGGCCAAGTACGCGGCGGGCGAGGTCAGTATCAACGCACTCGACCAGGCCATCCAGACCCACGGCGGCGCGGGCCTGACCGCCGACTACGGTCTGGCCGCCATGCTCGGCGCGGCCCGCATCGCGCGGATCGCGCCGGTCAGCCGGGAGATGATTCTCAACTTCGTCGCCCAGCACTCGCTCGGTCTGCCGCGCTCGTACTGATCCACGCCTGTTCGTAAGGAGACCACGATGTCTGATCCCCGGCCGTCCGAAGGCGCGGCGTCCCGTCCGGCCTCGTCCGAGGCCGGGGTTCCCGGGGGCGTCAGCTCCGATGCCGCGACCTCGGATGACGCGCCGTCGGGTGTGGAGGTGTCCGCTGCGACGCCGCCGCTGGTGCGCTACGAAGTCCGTGACCGTTTCGCGGTCCTGACCTTGGACTCCCCGCGCAACCGGAACGCACTGTCGACCCGCCTGGTCGCCGAACTGCTGCGCGGTCTCGACGACGCGGCGGCCGACCCGGCGGTGCGCGGCGTCGTGCTCGCCCACACCGGCAACACCTTCTGCGCCGGCGCCGATCTCACCGAGGCGAGCGACGCCGATCCCGCCGTGGCTGCCGACCAGCGGACCAGGACCATGATCGGTGTCCTGCGCAGGCTGGTGGACCTGCCCAAGCCGGTCGTGGCGCAGATCGAGGGCAACGTCCGCGCGGGCGGTATGGGCATCGTGGCCGGCTGCGACCTGGTCGTGGCGGGCCCGTCCAGCTCCTTCGCCCTCACCGAAGTGCGCATCGGCCTGGCCCCGTTCATGATCTCGCTGACCCTGCTCCCGCGGCTGGATCCCCGCGCGGCGAGCCGCTACTACCTGACCGGCGAGAAATTCGACGCCGCCGTCGCCCAACAGATCGGCCTGGTCACGGTCACCGCCGACGACCCCGCCGCCGAGGTCGCCCGGCTGTGTGCCGAACTGCGCAAAGGCGCGCCGCAGGGCTTGGCCGAGGCGAAGCGGCTGGTCAACGCCGCCGTCCTCGCCGAGTTCGATCGCTCCGCGGAGGAATTGGCGCGACGCTCGGCCTCGTTCTTCGGAACCCCGGAGGTGCGCGAGGGCATGACGGCCTTCTTGCAGCGCCGGCCGCCGCACTGGGCAGAATGACGATCATGGCGACACCGCACGAACCCAAGCAGGACCGCAGCCGGGCCACCCGGCAGCGGCTGCTCGAGGCGACCATCGACTGCCTGGCCGAAATGGGCTGGGCCGCGGCCACGGTCGCGGTGGTCGCCGAACGCGCGGGCGTCTCCCGTGGCGCGGCCCAGCACCACTTCCCGACCAGGGAAGAGCTCATCACCGCCGCCCTCGAGTACATGTTCGACGTCCGCACCGAACAAGCCCTCAGCGAAGCGGGAGCCCTCTCCGAGCATCTCGACGGCATCGCCCGCACCGAGGCGGTCGTCACCGGCCTGGTCGAATCCTGCACCAGCCCCTTGTTCAAAGCGGCCCTCCAGGTCTGGACCCACGCCGCCGCCGACCCCGCCCTCCGTGAACGCATCGTCCCCCTGGAAGCCCACTTCGGCCGAGCCTCCCACCGCCGCGCCGTGGAAGCCCTCCGAGTCGACGACTCCGATCCCGTCACCCACCACCTCGTCCAGGCCACCCTCGACCTCGCCCGTGGTCTCGGCCTGGCCGACGTGCTGACCGACGACTCGCAGCGGCGTAAGCAGATCGTCAAGCAGTGGGCCGCCACCCTCCACACGGCACTCGCCACGACATCGGCCGTGAACCTCGGTTGACGTCTGCGAGGCCCGGTCGCGCCTACCGGGAACGTCTTCGTCGACAACGTCCCCGTCGGCACGCACACCATCTCGGCGTGGTGTCCGAACGGCGGGATCGCGACAACGACGGTGGAGATCACGGGCTGACCTGACATGACAGGCTGAACAAACGAGTCCACCCGGTGTATCCGCGCCGGGTGGATTATTTCGTGAGCGTTCAGAGGCCTGTGGTTCCGTCGATGCGTTCGCGGATGAGGTCGGCGTGGCCGCAGTGGCGGGCGTACTCGGCGATCATGTGCGTGTAGATCCAGCGCAGACTCACCTGGCTGTCCATGAACGGACTCGTGTCGTCCAGGTGGCGGGTGGCGCAATTGCGGCGGGCGTGGGCGATCTCGTCCTGCCAGACGGCCAGGGCGGTGTCGTAGGACGAATGGTCGAACACCGCGAAGCCGCCGTCGTGCCCGGCAGTGTCGGCGCGCGGGTCGTGGATCGGCGGGGCGGACTCCCCCGCGAGGACCCTGCGGAACCAGTTGCGTTCGACCTCGGCCATGTGCTGAACCAAGCCGAGCAAGGTCAGCGGAGAGGGCGCCGCGGAGGCGATACGCAACTGAGCGTCGTCGAGTCCCCGGCACTTCATCACCAGCGTTGTGCGGTAGAAGTCGAGCCACGATTCCAGCGTGGCGCGCTCGTCGGCGTTCAGCGGCGGCATGGGCCGTTCATCGATCGTCACGAAGGTCGATGGTGCCATCGGGGTCCGACATGGCACGCACACCATTGGGCTCGGAGCCGCGTTCAGAAGGTTTCGCCGGTCCGCTCCAGGTAGCGGGCGACGATACCCAGTTCTTCTTCGGTGAACTCGGCGTTGGCCTGGTAGAGGGTCTCGGTGTGTTGCCCGTAGCGGCTGATGATCGGTGCGATCTGCTCCCAGTCGAGTTCGATGTTGACCCGCCGACGATCGCCGGGATCGTGCGCGCGCCGCAGGTAGCCGGCGTTTTCGAGTCGATCCAGAACTCGCGTCACGGTACTGGTCGGCAAGCCGGTGGTCTGGCTGAGTCGCTTCGGGGTGCGCACGTCTTCGCGCAGGACGAGCAGGTGCAGCGTCTGCAGATCGGTGACCAGCAGGCCGAATTCCCGTGCGATGCGCTCGTTTCCGAGCACGGCGTTGACCAGGGCGCTCTGCAGGGCGCGCTGGATACGGACGCTGTTGGGGCTGGACACCGCATGCCTCCCGGTTCTAGTATTCCCGTTACGGGATTGTTCCGATGCGGGAATAAACGTGAACGGGACGTTCCCGCCTCCGAAATTCTAGGGGACTCCAACGCCATGACCACGCGCGATGCGGTCCCACCGTGTTCCACAGAGGGAGTCGGCACATGTCGGATGTAGGGGCGTTGCCCGGATGGTTGAAGCCCGCGAACCACGTCGTGAAGTTCTTGCACCGCCTCGGCGTCCCGCTCGGCACCATCCACATCATCACGATCCCCGGCCGCGTTTCCGGCGAGCCGAGATCGACGCCGGTCTCACCGCTGACGGTGGACGGACGGCGATATGTCATCGCGGGACTGGCGAATTGCAGCTGGGCGAAGAACGCCAGGGCCGCTGCTCACGGCACGCTGAGCAAAGGGCGTGCGCGTGCGGACATCACTCTTACCGAAGTCACCGATCCGGCGATGCGAGAGAAAGTCATGACCGCCTTCCCCGCCGAGGTGCCGCACGGCGTGCAGTTCTTCATTCGCATCGGCGTGGTCGAGAGCGCCGACCCCGCCGAATTCGGCGCGGCCGCCGACAAAGTCGCTGTGTTCGAGATTCGCCCGGCCGCGGGCACGTCTTCGAACCGTTGAGTAGCTCGGGCGGCGAATCACGGCCCCGATACTCGGCGAGAGCTTCGAGCGGGTCACCGTGGTCGAGCGCGACCCGTCGCCGAACCGAGCGCAGGATCGTCCGCCGTTCTCATAGTTCGCACATGAAACGAATCGTCTTGTGCCTCCGATGATTCGAGCAGCACCTGTCACCCAGCGGGGCTCAACCCTCGGAGGAAACATGAACCGATCCGTTCTGCTCATCGTTGCCACGACCACCGCCGCGGCCGTGCTCACCGCGTGCGGCGGCGAAGACGCCTCCGACAAGGGCTCCGCGGCCTCGACCGCCGTGTCCACGAGCGCGTCGGCCCCGGCGACCGCACCCGGCGCCCCGGCCCCCGGTCCCGATGCCGGAACCGCGGCCCCTGCTCCCGAGACCACCGTGCCGGCCCCCGAGGCGACGGTGCCCGCTCCCGAGGCAACGGTGCCCGCTCCGGAGCCGACCGTGCCCGGCGACACCGGCGTGACCGAATCCCCGGCGCCGTCGGAGGACCACTGTGCCATAGTGGGAGACGAGTATCTGACCACCTCACTACAGATGACGGGTGGTTCCACTCGCCTTGTCCCGCTCCAGGACTCGCGCTGCACCGGCACTTTCGCCTCGGCGAACCACTGGCCGGAGGGCGCCCAACATCCCGAGCTGTACCTGTTCCGGTACTCCGAGGCGCACGGGCACTGGCGCTTCGTCGAACACGGCTACGGCGGCATGAACTGCGCCGGCAAGTACGGCCTGTCGGCGGAGGACGCCTCGATCCTCCGCTGCTGATCGCGCATCCTCACCGGGTGGCCGATCAACGTCCTTCCGGCCGGACGAATCCGTCGAGGTCTTCCACCGACTCGACAGGCGTTGTCACCTGAGGTCACCCGCTCGCTTCGACCCCGGCAATCCGCTCGCCAATCTGGGGTTCCGCGGCTGACCTACGGAGCATGCGTCGTGGCCGGAGGTGGCGGGCACGGTCAGCGCGGAGCGGTCAGGTCGTAGACGGTCACGCCGTCGACCTCGGTCGGGGTGAAGTTCTGCTCGACCCAATCGCTGATGCGCGAACTCTCCGACTCGGCGCTGCCGCCCGGACCAACGCGCCCGCCGCCGAGGAAGTAGTGGATCTCGCGGTCGCGCACGTACTGCTGGAACTGTTCGAGGGTGGGGGACGGATCGCTGCCGTTGAACCCGCCGACGGGCATGACGGGCATTCCGGTCGCCAGCTGCACACCCGCGGCGCTGTTGGAACCGACGGCCGCGGCGACCCAGGTGTAGTGCGAGCTGTCGGTTTCCATCAGGGCGACGAGTTCGCTGCCCGCGGTGGCTGCGGCGAGCAGGCCGCCGGGGCCGCCCGGCATACCCGGGCCGCCGATCCCGCGTCCGACGGGGGGAACGCTCGCCGGTTGCCCGGCGACGGCCTCGTTCGGCGCGGTCGGGGCGGATCCGCTCGAATTGCGTGCGGCGCCGAGGAACGGGTCGGTGTCGTCGGTCGATCCATCGCTGGGCCGCGACGGCGAGGGGAACGGACCTCCCGGCATCGGGGAGCCGCCGGGCATGGCGCGCAGCTCGCCGGGCATACGTGGTCCGGGCCCGCCCCAGCCTCCGGTGACGGGGCCCGCGGTGGGGATGGAGCCCTGATGGGAGTCGCCGAGCGTCTGGACGGTGTAGGCCACCGGACCGGCGAGGCTCGCGAAAGCCGCTGCCACGGCGACACCGGTCAGCGCCGTGCGCGGCGCGCGAACGAGCACACCCACGGCGGCGGAGATGCCGGTCACCAGAACCGCCCAACGCAGCCAGGGTACGAAATCCGCGCTGCGCGACAACAACATCCACGCGGTCGCCGCGCTGAGGGCCGCCGCGGCCGCGAGGGCGAGCCGCACCCACGGCCGGTCACGCTCGCGCCAGGCCAGTACCGTTCCCGCGCCCACGAGCGCGGCGATGCCGGGGGCCAAGGCGACCGTGTAGTACTGGTGAAAGATGCCCTGCATGAAGCTGAACACCAGGCCGGTGACGATCAGCCAGCCGCCCCACAGGATCAGCGCGGCGCGCTTGTCGTCGGTGCGGGGAGCCCGGCCGCACAGCACGAGCCCGGTCGCCAGCAGGACCAGTGCGGCGGGGATCAACCAGGCGATCTGACCGCCCTGGGCGTTGTCGAACATCCGGGTGAGGCCGGTCTGCCCCCACATGCCGTTGCCGCCGGGCGGCAGTTCACCACCGGGGCCGACACTGCCGGTCTCGTGACCGTTGAGCCTGCCCAGACCGTTGTATCCGAGCGTCAGTTCGATGATCGAGTTGTTCTGCGAGCCACCGATCCACGGTCGCGACGACGCGGGCCACAGCTCCACCGCCAACAGCCACCAACCGGCCGCGACCACCATCGCCGCGCCCGCCGCGAACAGCTGGGCGAGGCGCTTGCCGAGCCGCGGCGGCCCGGCGACCAGATAGGTCAGCGCGAGCGCCGGCACGACCAGCAGCACCTGCAACTGCTTGGCCAGGAAGCCGAAGCCGATGAACGCGCCGGTCAACACCAGCCACCGCCAGCGCCCGTCCGCCACCGCGCGGGTCATCGCCCACGCGGCCGCCACCATCAGGAAGATCAGCAGCGCTTCGGGATTGTTGAAGCGGAACATCAACGCCGCCACCGGGGTCACCGCCAGCACCAGCCCCGCCAGCAGGCCGGCGGCAGGGCCGAACACTCTGCGCACGGCGGCCCACAACAGCGCCACGCTGCCCACGCCGAGCAACACCTGCGGCACCAGCATGCTCCAGCTGTTGAGCCCGAACAGCCGCGCCGACAATGCCATCGGCCACAGCGAGGCGGGCGGCTTGTCGACGGTGATCGAGTTCGCGGCGTCGGAGGAACCGAAGAAGAACGCCTTCCAGGATTCCGAACCCGCCTGCACGGCGGCCGAATAGAAGGCGTTGGCCCAGCCGTTGGCGGAGAGGTTGTAGAGGTAGGCCACGGTGGTGCCGACGAGAAGCAGTGCCAGCAGCACATATTCGCGGCGGAGCCGGGGAGTTGTGACCGAATCCTGCCGCGCGGTCGCGGGGGTCGGCGTGGCAGGGTTCGATGACGTGGTGAGTGTGCCGGTCACCGGGCGGCTCCTGACGTGTCGTCGGTGCGAGGGGTGTCGGCCGTGCGCGCGGCGTTCCGAGCGTGGCCGGAGGGACGGATGAGGTCGGCCGTGCAGGTGGGATCCCGACCGGCGCCCGGGTGAGCGGGGCAGGCGGGGGCGCTCGATACAGCGGGATTGCACCCGACTACGGCGCAGCGGGCCGTGTGGTGCCGACCGATCAACCCGTCACCTCCCGCGTCGCGGAACACCCAGCGCAGGCCGACGAAGCGGGCGACGGTGGCGACCAGGTTGGCCGACACCAGCACGCCCAACTCGACGTACACGGGCGCGTCGGCGGCCCAGCGGTGCAGGGCGAACAGGGAGCCGCTGGTCACCAGCAGTCCGAAGCCGAAGACCAGCAGCCCTTGGAACTGATGGGTGAACACGCGCGTAGAACCCCGCACGCCGAAGGTGAAGGCGCGATTGGCGGCGGTATTGGCGACGGCGGTCAGCAGCAGGGCGACGAAGTTGGCGGCCTGCGCGCCCGCGACCGGCTGCAGCAGCAAATACAACAGGATGTAGGCGAGCGTCGACCCCACGCCGACCAGTGCGAAGCGCACCACCTGCCCGACCATGCCGAGCGGGACGCCGGGCACCAGCGGTTCGCGCCCGATGGCCGCGCGCACTTCCTCCAGCGGTAGTGCGCCGGTGGCGATCGCCCTGGCCAGCCGCCAGACGCCGCGCAGGTCTTTGCGCGCGGTGTCCACGATGTCGACGCGGCTGTCGGGGTCGTCGATCCAGTCGACCGGCACCTCGTGGATCCGCAGTCCGGCGCGTTCGGCGAGGACCAGCAGTTCGGTGTCGAAGAACCACTCACCGTCCTCGATCAGTGGCAACAGGCGGTGCGCCACCTGTGCGCGGATCGCCTTGAAGCCGCATTGCGCGTCGGAGAAGTGCGCGCGCAGAGCGGCTTTCAGGATGAGGTTGTAGCAGCGGGAGATGATCTCGCGCTTGGGCCCGCGCACCACCCGTGACGAGGCGTCCAGGCGGGTGCCGATCGCCAGATCCGAATGCCCGGACACCAGCGGAGCCACCAGCGGGAGCAGCGCGTCCAGATCGGTGGACAGGTCGACGTCCATGTAGGCGAGCACCTGCGCGTCGGAGCGTTCCCACACCGCACGCAACGCCCGTCCGCGCCCCTTGGCGTCCAGGTGCATCACCCGCACGCCCGGCATCGACGCGGCGAGATCGTCGGCGATGCGCAAGGTGTCGTCGGTACTGGCGTTGTCGGCGATGGTGATGCGCGCGGAGAAGGGGAAACCGCCGCGCAGGTACTCGTCCAGGCGGCGCACACAGGCACCGAGCCCGGCTTCCTCGTTGTAGACGGGAATCACGATGTCCAGCACCGGCGCCCGGTCTTCGGCGGTGGAATCACGCGCCGCCGCATCGGCTGTTGCCACGGTCTCGGTCATGAGCTCCACGATCGAGCCCGCTGCTCCCGCGCCGCTGGGACGGAACTGGGAGATTCCTGGGAACATCGCGCCGGGTACTTGCCCGGCGGGGTGCGATCGGATTCGGCTGTGACCAGCACCGCGGGCGGGCTTGTTCGCGTACCACCGACGTGGGGGTCATCGGACCCGCCGCGCGGTGGGCAGCCGGTCGCCACAGCGACCGGCTGCCCTGGTCACCACATCGCCGCACGCGGTGATCCGCGTGCCCGCTTCACCGGCATGCGAATGGTGCGGCCTGGTCAGCGATCGGATTCGGCTGCCGGTCGGCGCAGGCGAAGGACCGTGTCGGCCCGGGTGCCGACCTGCCCTTCGGGACCGGTCATTTCCTTTTCGACCCGTTCGTTCGTCTCGACCGACCACGGCCCATAGGGATCGAGAAGCGCGAGGGTGCCCTCGATGGTGGGGAATTCGAAGATCGGCGGCTCGGTCATCCAGCTCGGCCAGCCCGCGTGCCCCACGATCAGGAACACCCCGCCCGGCGCGACGGCCTCGGCCGCGCGGAACATGATCGAGTCACGCTCGCCGGGCGCGGCCACCGGGGAGTGCAGGAATTGCGCGGAGACCAGGTCGAAGGTGCCCTCGGGGAAGGTCTCGATCAAGTTGTGCCGGACGAAGGTGATGCGGTCGGCGACCTCGGCGTCGGCGGCGTGCTTCGCGGCGCGTTCGAGCGCGGTCGCGGAGATGTCGGTGGCGGTGACCCGCCAGCCGCGTTCGGCCAGCCAGATCGCGTCCGCGCCCTCACCGCAGCCGAGGTCGAGTGCGGTGCCGGGGGCCAGCGCGTCGGCCTCGCGGGCGAACAGGGGGTTCACTTTGCCCGACCAGACGTTGTCGCGTTCTCGGTAGAAGTCTTCCCAGAACTGTTCGGGTGTGGGCTCGGCCATCGTTGCTCCTCGTCACGTGGGACTGATCATGACGATGGTGCACGCACCCGGTCATAGGCGGCAAACAAAGTTGCCGATTCGGCAAAGATGGTCGGCACGGCCGTGGAGAAGGCCCGACCGGTCCCCGGGAGGCGGGGTGATGCCGGTCGGGCGAGGTGTAGTCGTCGTCACGCGTGGAACGCCGGTGTTCCGTGGCCGCGCCGTTGCGGTGGGTGGCGGCGACTGGGTTCAGTATCGCGCTCGGGTCCGACAGGTTCGCCGCACCCGCGAGGCGTGATCAGGACTGGTGCAGCCGCCAGAGCGGGGACACCGGGCCGTGTCCGGCGCCCAGGTCGTAGGCGGCGGCCAGGCAGCGACGGGTCCATTCCTTGGCGAAGGCGACCGCGTCGGGCACCTGGTAGCCGTGGGCGAGGGCGCAGGCGATGGCGGCGGCCAGGGTGTCGCCGCCGCCGTGATCGTTACCGGTGGCGATCCGTGGTGCGGTGAACTCGTGGAAGGCATGTCCGTCGAACAGCAGGTCGGTGCTGACCTGGGAAGACCGGAGATGTCCGCCCTTGACCACCACCCAGCGCGGGCCGAGCGCGTGCAGGGCTTCGGCGGCCTTGCGGGCGGTGGCGTGATCGGTCACCTCGATGCCGGTGATCAGCCTGACCTCGTCGAGATTCGGCGTCACCACAGTGGCCAGCGGGAACAGGGTGTGACGGACGGCGTCGAGCGCTTCCTCGTGCAGCAGCGGATCGCCGTGCATGGAGGCCGCGACCGGATCGACCACCAGCGGGGTCGGACCGTCGCCGCCGATGCCGACCTCCTGGCACACCTCGGCGACCGCCTCGATGATCGACGAGGACGCGAGCATCCCGGTTTTGGCGGCCTGGACGCCGATGTCCCCGGCCACCGAACGCACCTGGTCGGCCACCACGTGAGGCGGGATCTCGTGGAAACCGCTGACGCCCACCGAGTTCTGCACGGTCACGGCGGCCACCGCGACGAGCGCGTGCACGCCGCACAGCGCCATGGTCCTGGAATCGGCCTGGATGCCTGCACCACCGCCGGAGTCGGTGCCTGCGATGGTGAGGACGCGGACCGGGGTCTGTCCTTCGGCGGGGAGGGGCAGCAGTTTCACAACACGCACACTACGGTCTCGCCGACGGCTCGGGGGCAGCCGGTCGGACCCGAGATGCGGCCGTAAATGAAAACGATTATCGTTTATGTCATGACCGAATCCGCGAGTCTCGCGCCGCTCCCCGTCACCGTTCTCTCCGGCTTCCTCGGAGCGGGCAAGACCACGCTGCTCAATCACATCCTGGCCAATCGGGAAGGCCGCCGCGTCGCGGTGATCGTCAACGACATGAGCGAGGTGAACATCGACGCCGCCCTGGTCGCGGGCCAAGGCCACCTCGATCGCACCGAGGAGAAGCTGGTGGAGCTGACCAACGGCTGCATCTGCTGCACCTTGCGCGAGGATCTCGTCGAATCGGTCGGCAGGCTGGCGCGCGAGGGGCGCTTCGATCAACTCGTCATCGAGTCGACCGGCATCTCCGAGCCGATGCCGGTGGCGGCGAGCTTCGAGTGGGAGTTCGAGGACGGGTTCCGGCTCGGCGATATCGCCCGGCTGGACACGATGGTCACCGTGGTGGACGCCTCCACCTTCCTGGCCGAGGTGGTGCGCGGTCAGGCGTTGGCAGAGCGTGACCTGCAGGCGGGCGAGGGCGACGAGCGCACTATCGCCGATCTGCTCGTCGATCAGGTGGAGTTCGCCGATGTGCTGTTGATCAACAAGACCGACCTGGTGAGCGAGTCCGCGGCGGGGACCGTGGAGGCGACCGTGCGCCGAATGAATCCGCGCGCCCGGGTGCTGCGCACCGAACGCGGCCTGGTCGAACTGTCCGAGGTGCTGGGCACCGGCCGCTACAGTCCGCTGCTCGCGGCCGAAAGCGAAGGGTGGGACGAGGAATTGGCGGGCGGTCACGTTCCCGAGACCGAGGAATACGGAATCCGCAGCGTCACCTACACCGCCGCGCGCCCCTTCCATCCGGCGCGGCTCGCCGAAGCGCTGGAGCAGATGCGGGGGATGTTGCGCAGCAAGGGATTCTGCTGGATCGCCAGTCGCGGTGAGTTCGCGGCAGTGTGGTCGCAGGCCGGGCCGAACCTCACCTTCGAACCGGCCGCCTGGTGGTCGCAACTGGATGGGGCGCCGGGGCAGGAGATCGTCTTCATCGGGGTGCGGCTCGACGGGGAACGGGTGCGCGCACTCTTGGACGCCGCATTGCTCGGCGACGACGAGTTCGCGGCGGGGCCTGCCGAATGGGCGGACTACGAGGATCCGTTTCCGGCCTGGGGTGAGTTGCACGAGCACGCGTGAGGGGGCACCGACTCGAGGGGCCGATGCTAGACAGATCGTGATATCTGTCTTACCGTCGAAACATGTTGCCTCAGCAGTCTCGCACCTTTCGGTTGTGCACCAGCGCCACCTGGGCCGCCCCGTGGTCCATGTACGCGGCCTTGCGTGAGCACGACCCGGTGCACCACGTGGTTCCCGAGGACAGACCCGAGAACGACTACTGGGTGCTCACCCGGCACGCGCACGTCGTCGCCGCGGCCCGCGACACCGCGACGTTCTCCTCCCGCGACGGCCTCACCGTCGAATACGGCGAACTGGAGCAGATCGGGCTCACCGCGAATCCGCCGCTGGTCATGCAGGACCCGCCACAACACACCGAGTTCCGCACGCTGGTGGCGCGCGGGTTCACGCCGCGCCGGGTGGAGACGCTCGAGCCGATGGTGCGCGCTTTCGTCCGCGAGCGGCTGGACCTGCTCGCCGACGGCGGCGACATCGTCGAGACCCTGTTCAAACCACTGCCGAGCATGGTCGTCGCGCACTATCTCGGTGTGCCGGAGGAGGATCGGGCCAGGTTCGACGGGTGGACCGACGCCGTGGTCGCGGGCGGCGTCGACAGGACGAACGAGCACGCCAGAGCGGCGTCGATGGAGATGGTCGGCTACTTCGCCGAGTTGATCCGGCGCAGGCGCACCGAGCCCGGCGACGATACCGTCTCGCTTCTCGTCCGAGCGGGTCTGGGCGCCACCGACGAGGACGTGAACGGCTTGGTCCAATTGCTCGCCTACACCTGGACCATGGTCGCCGGCGGCAACGACACCACCACCGGCCTGCTCGGCGGGGCGGTCCAGCTGCTGCACGCGAATTCGCGCCAACGTGACGCGCTGACCGCCGACCCCGGCCTGATCCGCCCCGCGATCGAGGAGTTCGCCCGGCTCACCTCTCCGGTGCAGGGGCTGGCGCGCACCACCACGCGCGAGGTGGAGATCGAGGGCGTCACGATCCCCACGGGCCGTAAGGTGCTGCTGGTGTACGGCTCCGCGAACCGCGACGAACGGGTGTTCGGCCCCGATGCCGCCGACCTCGACCTCACTCGCAATCCGCAGCACATCCTCACCTTCGGTCACGGCCCGCACCACTGCCTCGGCGCGGCCGCCGCCCGGATGCAGGCTCGGGTCGCGATGGAAGAACTGCTCGCCCGCTACCCCCGCTTCACCGTGGACGTCGACGCCGTCGAATACGCCGACGGCCCCTACGTGCGCCGACCCACCCGAGTGCCGTTCCGGAGCGCGGCATGAGCGGCGACTGGCTCGCCGGTCAGCGCACCGAACTCGCCGCCGACCGCATTCTCGACGCGGTGCGCGGGCTGTTCCTGGAACGTGGCGTCGAGGGGGTGACCGGGATCGGCATGGCCGAGGTGGCGGCCGCCGCCGGGTGCTCCCGTGCCACGCTCTACCGGTACTTCCCGAACCGGCAGGAGCTCTTCGTCGCCTTCGCCGGGCGGGAGGCGCGGCGCGTCGTCGCCCGGGTGTGGCGGGATCGCGCCACGGCGACCGACCCTGCCACCGCCCTGCTCGACACCCTCACCGCGATCCTGGCCGAAGTGCGCGACACCCCGCATCTGGCTGTCTGGTTCCGGCCGGTGAACGCCGGTGTCGTCGCCCAGTTGGCCGACTCGTCGACCGTCGTCGAGGAACTGGCCCGCGACTTCGTCGCCGCGCTGCGGCCCGATCTCGACGCGCCCGCCGCGCGCAGGCTCGGCCGATGGACCGTGCGGGCGGTGGTCTCGCTGCTCACCATGCCCGCACCGGACGCCGATGAAGAGCGGGAGATGCTGCGCGCCTTCGTTGTTCCGTTTCTGGTGGACGAACACATCGCTGTGTGAGCGTGGCTGACGCGAGAACGGTGAGTCGCGCTGTGCGTTGGCGCGGCGGGCAGGAGGACGACTACCGTCCGTCCCTCGTCGCACGAGCGGATTCGACTTCCGAACGGTGGGGCCTGCGACCGCGCCTGTCTGTCACACCTGGAGTGCATGCGTCGTCATCTCGGCGACCCACCATGATCCGGCGCGAACGGCGCTCTGAAAACAGGAGTCACCGATGACCAGCACCACGCAGCACCCGGCCCCCGTTCTCGTCCGGTCCGAGAACGCGGCGACGCTTCAGGACGGCGCGCTCAGCCTCATCACGCTGCTCGCCGACGCAGGGCAGACCGGCGGAGCGCTCACCGCCAACAAGGCGACATTGGCGAAGGGCTCGCCCGGAGCGCCCGCGCACTTCCACACCAAGGCCACCGAGATGTTCCTGGTGCTCGAGGGTTCCGCGCGGTTCCTGCTCGGAGACGAGGTGATCCGGCTCGGCCGGGGCGACTTCCTGACCGTGCCGCCCTCCGTGGCACACGCCTTCGCTCCGGCGCCCGACGCCGAAGCCGAACTGCTCGTGGTCTTCACCCCCGGCATACACCGCTTCGACTACTACCGGTTGTTGGAGCGGGTCTACCGCGGCGAGGCGACGGTGCAGGAGATCCGCGACAGCTCGGAGCTGTACGACAACCATTACGTGGACAGTCCGCTGTGGCGGGACGAACTCGCGGACAGGTGATCTCGCGCGCGTCGATCGTCCGCGGCTCAGCGCCGAGGACGTACTTTCCGTGCGCGCCGGAACTACCGGAGTTCGCCTGGCGGTGGACGCCGGGGGCGTGCGCCGGCGACCGGCCTGCGTGCTGAATTCCCCGGTCAGCGCGGGCCGAGGAAGAGGGTTTGGGTGCTGCGGCCGAGTGGTCCGTGTTCGTCGAAAAGCGCCGACTCGGCCAAGCCGATCCCACCGGGCTGCGGGTGGGTAACCGCGTCGAGGCAGACCCATTCGCCGACCGGCTGGCGGTGCAGAGTCACCGTGAGGTCGGTGTTGATGAACAGGTACTTCGACCAGTCGAGCACGGCGCTGACGCCGTTGCCCGAGTCGGCGGCGGCGAGGGTGCGTTCCAGCGGGCTGGGGGTGGTGCCCGCGACGATCGGGTACTTCAGCCTGACCCAGCACACCGCGGGGCCCGGTTCGGCGAAAGATCCTCGGTGGAAACGGTATTCGATGCCGGTGTGGAATCCGATCGCTTGCAGGGAGGGGAATGGGGTCGGCGGCGGCGTGGTCTCGGGCCGGGGACGGCTGCCGGTGGGCCGGAACTCCTCGGGCACGTCGAGGTCGGGATCGGCCCGACGGAAACGCCACGCGTTGGCCTTCATCACCGGGCCACGATCGGCGGACAGCCTCGCCTCGAGCAGTTCCACGCTGCGGCCAGGCCTGGTGACCCTGGTCTCGACGGTGAGCGGAGCCAGCGGCACCGGGCCGAGGATCTCCACCGCGACCCGGCCGATCCGGAAGTCCTCGCGGGGTTGGCAGCGCTCGAGCGCGTGGCCGATCAGGGCCGACGGCGGGCCCGCGTGCTGGGCGTCGGGGGACCACGGCCCCCGGGTGAGCTCGGTGGACAGGAAACGTCCCGGCTGGTCGGGGTCGGGCAGGTAGAAGGCCTCGGGTGTCTCGCTCATGGTCGTTTCCGTCCATCGGGCCGACGGAGACCGCCGGTCACGGATAGTTCGTTCGGCAAACGATTCTGCCACCACCCATCCGGACCGGCTGGTGGCAGCGCCCGTGTGCTCGACGGCTCGATGATATGGCCGGGATGAGGTGGTCAGCCGCGGCCGAAGACCAAGGCGACGTTGTGGCCGCCGAATCCGAAAGAGTTGTTGACGGCGTAGTCGATCCGTTGCTCGCGTGGCTTGTCGGCGACGATGTCGAGATCGATCGCCGGGTCCGGGTGATCGAAGTTGAGAGTAGGCGGGACGATCTGTTCGCGCAGTGTGAGGACGGTGAGGGCGGATTCGAGGGCGCCTGCCGCGCCGATGGAGTGGCCGAGCGCGGATTTCGGGGCGTAGACCGAGGCATGCGGGAGGACGGCGGTCAGAGCCGCGGCTTCGGAGGCGTCGCCGAGAGGGGTGGAGGTGGCGTGGGCGTTCGCGTGGGTGATGTCGGCGGGGGTCAGGCCTGACGCGCGGATGGCCTGGCGCATGGCGCGCGCCGCGCCGTCGCCGGTCGGATCGGAGGCCACGATGTGGTGGGCATCGGAGGTGATGCCCACGCCGAGGAGCCTGGCGTGGATCTTCGCTCCGCGGGACCGCGCGTGTGCTTCCGATTCGAGGAGGAGCAGGGCGCCTGCCTCGCCGAAGACGAAACCGTCGCGATCGGCGTCGAAGGGGCGCGATGCCCGTTCGGGTTCGTCGTTGCGGGTGCTGAGTGCGCGCATCATGGCGAAACTCGCGATCGGGACGGGATGCAGGTGGCCCTCGACACCGCCGGCGACCACCAGGTCGGCCGCGCCGTCGCGGATCAGCCGCCAGCCCTGCGCTATCGCCTCCGAGCCCGAGGAGCACGCCGACACGGGGGCGAAAACACCCGCTTTCGCGCCTGTCGCGAGACCGACGGTCGCGGCGGGACCGTTGGGCATGATCATCGGCACCGCCAGCGGCGAGACCTTCCGGTAGCCACCCGCCCGCATGGCGTCCACGGCGTCGACGAGCGCGTCGCCGCCACCGAGGCCGGTGCCGATCGCCACCGCGAGGCGCTCGCCGTCGACCTGCGGTGCGCCGGCGGCCGCCCAGACGCGCCTGCTCAATACCAGTGCCAGTTGTTCGACATAGGAGAGCCTGCGCTGTTCCAGCCGGGTGAGTCCCTCAGTGGGCCGCCGCGCGAGCCGGCCGCCGATCCGCACCGGCATGTCGTGTCCGGCGGTGAAATCGGCGTCCAACGGCCCGATGCCGCTGCGGCTTTCGAGCAGCGCCGACCAGGTCGCGTCCATGTCGTCGGCCAGGGCGGTGGTGGCCGCGTAGCCGGTGACGACGACGGATGCGCCGGGAGTTTGTGAAGCGATCGCTACAGTCACGATCACATGAATACCTGTAGCGATCGGTACAGTCAATGCATGGCTCGTCCTCTCGACCACGTGCGTCGTGCTGAACTGCTCGCAGGCGTCGTCGGCTATATCGCCGAACACGGACTCGCCGAACTGTCGCTGCGTCCGCTCGCCGCGCGACTCGGGACCAGTTCGCGCATGTTGATCCACTACTTCGGCACGAAGGAGGAATTGCTGGTGCAGGCGCTGGCCACCCAGCGGCCGGATCTGTCCGCAGTCTTCGCCGACGTCGCCGACGCGGCGGACTTGCGCGATCGGCTGTGGAAATTCTGGCGGTCCAATGCCGATGGTGCGGAATCCACGAGCGTTCGGGTGATGCTGCAGGTGCTCGGCGCGGCCTGCGCCACCGACGGGCCGTTCCGCGACTATGCCACCGAGGCCATCGCGGCGTTCATCGGAGCCCTCGCGGCGGCATTGTGTCGGATCGAGTCCGTGGACGATCCGGAAGTCGTTGCCACGCTGCTTGTTTCCGGCTTGCGGGGTGTTCTGCAGGATCGCTTCGTCACCGGGGAGGTGGAGCGCACCGATCGTGCTGCTCTCCGGCTGATCGAGACCGTTCTCGGCTGACTCGCGGTTGGTTCAGTCGACGTCGCCTCGGACGGCGGTCGCGAATCGGGCCAGCAGTTCGCGTAGGGTCTCGCGTTCGGCGGCGGTGAACGCGTCGGCGATGCGGCGTTCGATCGCGGCCGCTCGGCGGTCCGCGGCGTCGAAAGCCGCGCGCCCGGCTTCGGTCAGGCGGGTTTCGAGGACGCCGCGGTGCCAGGGGTGCGGGGTGCGTTCGACGAAGCCGCGGTCTCGGAGGTTGCGCAGGACCACGGTCATGGCCTGAGGGGTGACCAGGCAGGCGCGCGCGAGAGCCGCCGCGGAGATGCCGGGGTTGTCGGCGAGGGCGAACAGCGCGGCGTACTGCGGGACGGTGAGCGGTTTGACCGCCTCGTGCTTGGCGGCCATCAGTTCCTGCTCGGCTCGCTTGAGGTCGAGGCCGAGTCGTTCGTGCGCGGGCATGCCCATGACAGTCAAGAGTAGGGCTGATATAAAAGCTTTGATGGTTATCAAGGCTTGGAGATGTGCATGATTCCCGACAGTCACGCCGATCTGTTGACCCGCCCGCTGTTCGCGCACATGGGCACGCTCAACCCCGACGGCACGCCGCAGGTCACGCCGGTCTGGCAGGTATGGGACGGTGAGTTCCTGCGGTTGACCACGACCACCGACCGCGCCAAACACCGCAATGTCGACCGGAATCCGGTGGTCGCGCTCAGCATCAACGACCCCGAGCAGCCCTACCGGTACCTGGAGGTGCGCGGTGTGGTGGAACGGGTCGAGCCCGACCCGGAGGGTGAGTTCTTCGATGTGCTCGCCCGCCGCTACGGGCTCGACTACGACAAGCCGGTCGGCGATCACCCGCGGCGGGTGGTCATCGTCGTCCGGCCGGTACACACCACATACCAGTAGATCCGGCCGGGATGCGCGGCCCGGGCTCGGTGCGATGGCCGAAACCCGAGGCCGCGCAGTCGATTACGATACGACCGGGAGGTAGACCTGCCCGCCCGCGTCGGCGAACTCCGCGGACTTCTCGGCCATGCCCGCTTCGATCGCCGCCACGTCGGTGAGGTTATGGGTCTCGGCGTATTCACGGACGTCGGCGGAGATGCGCATCGAGCAGAACTTCGGGCCGCACATGGAGCAGAAGTGCGCGGTCTTGGCGGGCTCGGCGGGCATCGTCTCGTCGTGGTACTCCCGGGCGGTGTCGGGGTCCAGCGACAGGGCGAACTGGTCGCGCCAGCGGAACTCGAAGCGCGCCTTGGACAGTGCGTCGTCGCGTTGCTGGGCGTGTGGGTGGCCCTTGGCGAGGTCGGCGGCGTGGGCGGCGATCTTGTAGGTGATGACGCCGGTCTTCACATCGTCGCGGTTGGGCAGGCCCAGGTGCTCCTTGGGGGTGACGTAACAGAGCATCGCGGTGCCCGCCTGGGCGATGATGGCCGCGCCGATGGCCGAGGTGATGTGGTCGTAGGCGGGCGCGATGTCGGTGGCCAGCGGGCCGAGGGTGTAGAAGGGGGCCTCCTCGCAGAGTTCTTCCTCGAGGCGGACGTTCTCCACGATCTTGTGCATGGGCACATGGCCCGGACCCTCGATCATCACCTGCACGCCATGGGATTTCGCGATCTTCGTGAGCTCGCCGAGGGTGCGCAGCTCGGCGAACTGGGCCTCGTCGTTGGCGTCGGCGATGGAGCCGGGGCGCAGACCGTCGCCGAGGGAGAAGGTCACGTCGTAGCGGGCCAGGATCTCGCAGAGTTCCTCGAAGTGGGTGTAGAGGAACGATTCCTGATGATGGGCCAGGCACCAGGCGGCCATGATGGAGCCGCCGCGCGAGACGATGCCGGTGACGCGCTTGGCGGTCAGCGGCACGTAGCGCAGCAGCACGCCCGCGTGCACGGTCATGTAGTCGACGCCCTGCTCGGCCTGCTCGATGACCGTGTCGCGGTAGATCTCCCAGGTGAGAGCGGCCGGATCACCGTTGACCTTCTCCAGCGCCTGGTAGATCGGCACCGTGCCGACCGGGACCGGGGAGTTGCGCAGGATCCATTCGCGGGTCTCGTGGATGTTCTTGCCGGTGGACAGGTCCATGATGGTGTCAGCGCCCCAGCGGGTGGCCCACACCATCTTCTCGACTTCCTCGGCGATCGAGGAGGAGACCGCCGAGTTGCCGATATTGGCGTTGATCTTCACCAGGAACTTCTTGCCGATGATGGTCGGCTCGAGTTCGGGGTGGTTGTGGTTGGCGGGGATGACCGCGCGGCCCGCGGCGACCTCCTCGCGCACGAGCTCCGGCGTGACACCCTCGCGGGCGGCGATGTACCGCATCTCATCGGTGACGATGCCCGCGCGGGCCCAGGCCAGCTGGGTCCGGGGTCCCTCGACGGACGGCTTGGCCCAGCCGTCGCGCAACTTCGGGAGTCCGGCCTCCAGGTCGATGACGGCGTCGTCGTCGGTGTACGGGCCGGAGGTGTCGTAGACGTCGAAGGTCTCGCCGTTGCTGAGGTTGACGCGGCGCACCGGGATCCGGAGATCGTCGACCTCGAGGTAGTGCTTGACGCTGCCCTCGATCGGGCCGGTGGTGACGGTGTCGACGGGCGCGTTCGTGCGATCGGCCGATGCCATGGTTGTTCCTCCCTACGCCGGCATTACCCGGTCAGGTTCATACGGTCGACGGCCCTGACCGCCCGCGATCGGGCTAGCCGTCCTCTCAGCCCGCTGGTGCGAGCCCCCGTTGGTGATGAAATTGTGGTGACGAGTTCGTCCGGGCACGACCATACCCGTCGTCGTGCCCGGCCTGCCCGGCGAACCGGCAAATTCGCCGGAAGGAACAACCGATGTGTGATCAGCCGTTATAGGCTTCCTGGAGGGTCTTCAGGTCGATCTTCTTCATGGCGAGCATGGCCTTGGTGGCGCGGTCGACGGCGGCCGGATCGCCGGTCATCAGGGCGTCGGCCGCGGCGGGCCAGATCTGCCAGTGCACCCCGTAGCGGTCGGTGAGCCAACCGCACTGGATCTCCTTGCCGCCGTCGGCGAGCAGTGCCTCCCACAGGTGGTCCACCTCCTGCTGGTCGGCGCAGTTGATCAGCAGGGACATGGCGTGGGTGTACTGGAATTCGCCGCCGCCGTTGATGGCGGTGAAGCGCTGGCCGTCGAGTTCGAAATCCACCGTCATCACCGCACCCGGTTCGCCCATGCCGGATTCGCTGTAGCGGGTGATGCCGGTGATGCGGGAGTTGGGGAGGAGCGAACAATAGAAGTTCGCGGCCTCTTCGGCGTTGCCGTCGTACCAGAGGTTCGTGACGATCTTCTGCATGCGGGGAACTCCTGTCCGTGTTGAGAGGGCCTTTCCAGTACCGACGAGTCGCGGCGACGGAA
Source organism: Nocardia higoensis (assembly GCF_015477835.1). Lineage (NCBI taxonomy): Bacteria > Bacillati > Actinomycetota > Actinomycetes > Mycobacteriales > Nocardiaceae > Nocardia > Nocardia higoensis. Next base: position 66,427 of record NZ_JADLQN010000005.1, read on the forward strand.
TTCATCGTCTCGGCGCCGACGCTATTGTTGATCTTCGTGTCCTGCGACGATTCCGCCGCGCGGCCCGGCGGCCCGGCGGCAGACGACCTGCGTCGAGCGCTGCTCGACGCCGCCCTGGAAGTGCTCGCCGAACAGGGATTCTCGCGGACCACGCGGGAGCAGGTCTGTGCGCAGGCGGGGCTGGCGCCATCGGATTTCGACGCCAGGTTCGACGGGGTGACCCAGTGCTACGAGGCGCTGCTCGACGAGTTCGCGGTGCGGGTCAGGGGCCGGGTGAGCACGACGGCCCTGCGGCAGGCCGACCGGCCGTTCGGCGAGCGCGGACCGGCGATCGTGGCGGCGTTCGTGCATACGCTCGCCGAGGATCCCCGCCTGGCGCGGGTGGCGTTCGGGGAGGTCGCCGAGGTGCCCTCGTCGGTGCGGCGGCAGCGGCGGACGCATCGGCGCTGGGCGGCGGCGTTCCTGGACACGCAGTGGCCTGCCGAACCCGAGGCGGGCGAACGCGCGAGCCGCCGCAGGTTCGCGGTCGCGATGGCGACCATCGGCGGGATGTTCGAACTGGTCGCCGACTGGTCGCGGCATCAGGCGGAAGAGAATTTCGGTCCGGCCGCCGACTGGCCTGTCGAACTGGGCGGTGGCGCCGGGACGGCGCTCTCCCACGGAGGACGAGGCGACGAGCGCGGCGGAGGCGGCGGAAACAGCTGGGCCGCGCAGGCATTGATCGATGACCTGACCGAGTTCGTCGGCGTGGTCTATGCGGGGCGGGTCGCGGCCCGGAGGTGAACCCGAGCGCTCGCCCACGGCCTGCGGCCATACCCGGGGCGCGTCGGTCGAGGATCAGTACCAGGTAGTCCGCGCGCTCGGTGCGTCCGGGTCAGCGAGCGCGCACCGTGCCGCCGGACAGGCACCGCCTTGCGCTCCGGTGCGCGAGCTTCCGCCGCGCACCGGCCTCGGCGGTCCGGCCGCGGGTGCGGTCTCACCGGCCGCGTCCGGCGAGCGTGTCGCTGGGGCCGCGGCAGGGGTCACCTCGGCGAGCGTGTCGCCGACGCCGCGGCGGGGTCACTTGCTCAGCGAGACGGCTTCCGGCTCGGTCACCTCGTTCGGGGCAGGAGGCTCCTCGGCTTCGTGCAGGCCGAAACGGGCGTGCAAGGCGGCCAGCGGCTTCGGCGCCCACCAATTGGCGGTGCCGAGCAGACGCATGAGGGCGGGCGCGAGCAGGCCGCGGATCACCGTGGCGTCGCTGAGCACGGCCAGTGCGCAGCCGATGCCGAACAACTTCATGGCTGTCACGCCGGAGGTGGCGACCGCGAAGAAGACGATGCTCATGAGCAGGGCGGCGGCGGTGAAGATGCGGCCGGTGCGGGCCACGCCCATGGCGACGGCGTGGGTGTTGCCCTCGGCGGTCTTCGGCCCGGCCAGCCATTCCTCCCTGATGCGGGAGAGCAGGAACACCTCGTAGTCCATCGAGGCGCCGAAGGCGATGCTGAACATCAGGATCGGCATGGACAGGTCGAGGTTGCCGGTCGGGGTGAAGTCGAGCAGACCGGACAGGTGGCCTTCCTGGAAGACCCACACCATCGCGCCGAAGGTGGCGGCCAGCGACAGCATGTTCAGGGCCAGCGCCTTGATCGGCAGCAGGAGGCTGCCGGTGAACAGGAACAGCAGCACCAGCGTGGTGAGGGCGATCAGGACGGCGGCCAGCGGCAGGCGTTCGCCGATGGCGGTGAGGGAGTCCTGGTTCAGGGCGCCGGGGCCGCCGAAGAGGGTCTGGCCGGGAGCGGGGATCTCGCGCAACTGGGCGAGTTGGTCCTTGCCCGCGCCGGAGTAGGGGTCGATGCGGGTGCCGACGGAGACGAACGCGCCGTCGCCGGAGATCATGCCGGGCAGGGGCGCGGCCACTTTCATGCCGTTGAGGTACACGCCCGCGCCGGAGAGCACGGCGGGCACGTCCGGGACCTTGGACAGAGCCGCGGCGTAGTCGCCGATCTCCGCTACCTCGCCCGCGAACCCCGGCAGCGCGATGAGGACGCTGGTGGCCATGTCGGCCTGGAAGTTCGCGCGCAGTTCGTCGCCGACCTCCCGGCTCGGCGCGGCGGACAGCGCGCGATCGTCCGGATAGCCGAACTGCGCGCCGAGGAACGGGGAGCCGACCAACAGCAGCAGCACGGTGGTCAGCAACGCGATGGGGATCGCGCGGCGCATCACCGCGATCACCCAGCGGTACCAGAAGCTGCGGTCGGCGGGGACTGGAACGGGTTCTTCCCTGCCGAGCAGTCTGCGGACGCCCGCGCGCAGATCCCAGGCGTTGACCCGGTCGCCGAGCAGTACCAGCATGGCGGGCAGCACGATCACCGCCGCGGCGGCGGCCGCGCAGACCACGGCGACACCCGCGTAAGCGAAGGACTTGAAGAAGTACTGCGGGAACACCGCCAGCGCCGCCAGCGAGAGCGCCACGACCAGGGCGGAGTAGACGACCGTGCGCCCGGCGGTCTGCACCGAACGCACCACGGCGGCAGCCGGATCCAGGCCGCGGGCCAGTTCCTCGCGGTAGCGGCTCACGATGAACAGGCTGTAGTCGATGGCCAGGGCGAGACCGAGCGCGGTGGTCATGTTCAGCGCGTAGATCGAGACGTCGGTGACCACTGTCAGCGTGCGCAGGATGCCGAGTGCGGCGACGACCGCGAACAGGCCGATGGCCACCGGCATGGCGGCCGCGACGACACTGCCGAACACCAGTACCAGCAGCAGCGCGGTCAGCGGGACGGCGATGGCCTCGGCGACGATCAGGTCCTTGCTGATCTGGGTGTTCATGTCGGCGAAGGCCGCGCCGAGGCCGCCCGCGCGGACGGTGACGCCGTTCTCGCTGGTCTGCACCTGCTCGCTGATGCGGTCGGCGCGTTCGGTGAGTTCGGAGTCGTCGCCCGCGATATAGGCGATCACCAGGGCGCTCTTGCCGTCCTTGCTGCGCAGGGCGGGGGCCAGGTCGGCGCGCGTCGTCCAGTACGACTGCACGCCGCTGACCTCGTCGAACTGCGCGAGCCGGGCGACGGCCTGCTCACCCGCGACTCTGGCAGCGGGGGAGTCGGCGCCGTCGGGAGCGGTGACCAGCAGGATGTAATTGGTTGCGCCACCGGGGAAGTGGTCGCTGAGGAAATCGCCCGCGCGGACCGACTCCAGCTCTGCGGTGACGAATCCGCCCGCCTTCATGTGGCTCGCCGCGCTCGCGCCGAAGGCACCGCAGGCCAGCATCACCAACAGCGCGGCCGCGAGTACGACGCGCGGTCGCGTGGTGGCGAACCGAGCGAGAGTGGTCAGCATCGACGCGAACTCCCCATCCGAAGAAACGTTTCCTCGCACGGTAAACCGTACGGTCGTCCGAGCAGAATCCGGTTACTCCGTGATGCTGACCACGTTGCTCACCGAGGGTGAGATCGGTCACCTGTCGACCGATGGTGTTCAGACCCCGACGGTGACCAGGGTCGTAACCACAGGGGTCACATTGCGGGTGAGATCGAGCACGGGGCAGTGCGCGTCCACAGCCTGCTGGAGTTCGAGGTATCGCTCCCGCGACTCCGGGCCGGTGATCTCGACCCGCACCCGCACCGCACCGAAGCCGGGGCGCACCGCGTCGTCGAAACCGAAGAAGCCGCGCACGTCCAGATCCCCCTCGGCGGTCGCGCGGATATCCTCGACCGCGATGCCGAGCTTGTCCGCCCACACTCGCCAGGTGACCACCTGGCAGGACAGCAGCGAGGCCAGGTAGTACTCGACCGGGTTGGCCGCGGTGTCGGCGCCGCCGAGCGCAGGCGGCTCGTCCACCTCGATCTGGAAGCGGCGCGCGGTCACGGTGCTGGCCACGGCGTCGTGCGCGGTGGCGGATGCCTTGAAGACGACGGCGGCCTGGGACGCGTCGGCGGTCACCGCGTCGTGGTTGGCGGCGGTCACCGCGCCGAGCGCGGAGGTGGACGTGCTGGTGGAGGCGGTCATGCGCGAACTCCCTCGAAGACGCGGGGACCGGTGCGAGGCACCGGGACTGACGCGTCGACAGTAGGTTCGCACCCGCCGCCCGCTGGGCGCGCGGAGCCGCGGGAGAGCCGCTGACCTGCGCGGAGGGGTTGTGTTCCGGCTGAGCGAAACGTCATCGTCCGCCCGGCCGGAAACGAACCGCGGTGGGTCAGGCGCTCAGGTGCACCGGGAACTGAGCGAGATCGTTCTGGGTGAGCACCGGCATGTTCACGATCTGCTCCACCGGCACCGCCAGGCGCAGGCCGGGGAACCGCTCGAACAGCGCGGGCAGCGCGATACCGGCTTCCAGCCTGGCCAGGGCCGCGCCGGGGCAGATATGCGGGCCGTGGCCGAAGGAGATGTGCCTGGTGGCGGTGGCGCGGGTGATGTCGAAGGCGTCCGCGTCCTCGCCGTGCACCTCGGTGTCGCGGCCGATCGCGCGGTAGGAGATGACCACGCCGGAGCCCTGCGGGATCACCGCGTCGCCGAGGTCGATGTCCTCGGTGGCGAAGCGCATGAGCAGGTGGATGACCGGGCCGTCGAAGCGCAGCGTCTCCTCGATGGCGGTCTCCCAGGACATCTCGCCCGAGCGCACGAGCGCCAGCTGATCCGGGTGGGTGAGCAGCGCGCGCACCGCGGCCAGGATCAGGTTGACGGTGGTCTCGTGACCGGCGGCGACCAGCGCCTTGAGGTTGCCGATCACCTCCTCCTCGGTGAGCGGGGTCTCCTCGTCGGTGGAGTAGATCAGCGCGGAGGTGAGATCGTCGCCCGGCTCGGCGGTCTTGCGGCGCACCATCGCGGTGAAGTACTCGTCCATCAGGTCGATCACCTTCAGGCGCTCGTCCTGCGGGGTCATGATCGAGAAGAACGCCTTGTACCAGTCGAGCAGCATCTTCTGGTCGGCGCCCGGAACGCCCATCAGCTCGCCGATCACCCGCATGGGCAGCGGGTAGGCGAAGATCTCCTTCAGGTCGACGGCCTCGCCCTCGGCGGCGGCGCGCTCGAGGTCGTCGAGCAGTTCGGCGACGTACTGCTCGATGCGGGGCTTCAGCGCGTCGAGGCGACGGCGGGTCAGCGCCTGGGTGGTCTTGATCCGCAGCCTGCGGTGCTCGGCGCCGTCCACGGTGAACATGGAGCGGTCCACGTCGATCATGCCGATCAGCGGCCACTGCCTGGTGACCGCGCCGGAGGTCCACAGCGACCAGGAGTTGATGTCCTTGACGAGCCTGGGATCGGTGAGCAGTTGCCGGGCCAACGTGTGCCGGGTGACGGTGTAGGCGGGCACGCCGAGCAGGTCGATCTTCGCCAGCGGGCCCGACTCGCGCAGCAAGCTGGTCTCGCCCGCCAGATTCGAGATCATCGGATCGATGACGATGGTGTCCGTGTCGTGCGGGCCGCCGGAGCTGTCACCGGCGTGATCTGGGTCTGTGTGCGGGCAACTCACTTAGAAACCTCCGACAACGGGAACCGGTGTGTAGCGGACGGGCACACTGCTCAGACCGCGCAGCCACGGGTTGGGCTTGCGGACGAGCTCGTGCTCGGGGACGGCGAGATCGATGTCGGGCAGGCGGTCGAGCAGCACTTCGATGCCGGTCCGCGAGATGACCTCGGCGATCTGCTGCGCGGGGAACGGGCAGCGGAATTCCCCGTGGCTGAAGGCGAAGTGCGCGCTGTTGCCCGCCTGCGCCGGTTCGGGCCCGTCGCCGAGCTGCTGGCGCACGTGCGGATCGGAGTTCGCGGCCCCGAGTCCGAGCAGCAGCATGTCGCCCGCCCGGATCACCTGGTTGCCGAGCCTGGTGTCGCGGGTGGCCCAGCGGCCGGCCAGGATCTGGGTCGGCGCTTCCTCCCACAGCACTTCGTTCATGGCCTGGCCGATGCTGTGCCTGCCGCCGCCGAGCGCCGCGGCGAACCGGTCGTCGACGAGCATCAGCCGCACCGAGTTCACCAGCCAGTCGGAGGTGGGCAGGTAGCCCGCCGCCGTGATGGCCATCAGGTTGTGGATGTACTCCTCGTCGGTGAACGGCGCGGGGTAGTTCAGCATGCGGGTGACGATGTCGTCACCGCCGCGGGTCTTGGCCTGTGCGAGCAGCCGCGCCATCAGCTCGTAGAACCGCACGTGCGCGGCCTGGGCGTCCGCCCCGCCCATGGACAGCGCGCGCATGGTCCACGCCAGCAGCGAGCCGTCCTCGGCGGCGAAGCCGAGCGTCGAGGCCAGCGCGAGCAGCGGCAGGGGCTCGGCGTACTCGGCGACGAGGTCGGCCCGGCCGCGTCCGCAGAACGAGTCGATCAAGCGGTCGGCGATGTCCTCGACGGTGCGACGCAGGGCGAACGGATCCACCCCGTCCAACGCGGCTTCCACCATCTCGGAATGGCGGCGGTGCTCGGCGCCGACGGTGTAGTAGATCGAGGGCACCGGCATGCCGACCATCGGGCGCAGCGGCCAGTCCTCGGGGACGTTCGGCCACTGGTTCCAGCTGTCGGACTTGCGGTTGAACAGCTCGGAATCGCTGGTCACCTGGTGCAATTCGCGGTAGCCGATCACCAGCCAGGCCGGGAAACCGCCGTAGAGCTCCACCGGAACCACCGGGCCGCACTCGCGACGGACGCGGGCGTAGAGACCGTAGGGGTCGGAGAGGAACTCGGGGCCGTCCAACGGCACCGCACCGGGATGAGCGGGGCAGCCTGACCAGGCGGTGGCCTGTTCGGCGGAATTCACGATCGAACTCCGTTCGCCTGCGCCCGGGTGTAGAGCTGCTCGACCAGCGTCACCAGCACCTGCTTGGACGACTCGCGCGAGCGGGCATCGCAGTCCAGCAACGGCACGTCCGGATCCAGATCGAGCGCGTCGCGCACGTCGTCGAGTTGGTGGGGGCCGCCGCCGAAGTTGTTGCAGGCCACCACGAAGGCGGTGCCCTGGCTCTCCAGCCGGTCGATGGCATACCAGGAGTCGGAGATCCGGCGGCGATCCACCAGCACGATCGCGCCGAGCGCGCCGCTGAACAGCCGGTCCCACAGGAACCAGAAGCGCTGCTGGCCCGGCGCGCCGAACAGGTAGAGCACGTTCTCGGAGTCGATGGTGATGCGGCCGAAGTCGAAGGCGACGGTGGTCGTCGATTTGCCGGGCGCGCCGGTGAGATCGTCGATGCCCACGCCCGCGTCGGTCATGGTCGCCTCGGTGTCCAGCGGGCGGATCTCGCTGACCGAACGGACCATGGTGGTCTTGCCCACGCCGAACCCGCCGACGATGACGATCTTCAGGCCCTGGCTCGCGGTGCCGAGCAGTGGTGCGTCGGAACGCAGGGGCGCGGCCGTCGCGATCGATGTGTTAGAGACTGCGGAGTCCAACAAGCACCTTCTCGAGGGTGGTGGAGTCGAGAACCAGGTGGTCGCCGAAGCGCCCGGCTCGTGGATGACGCACGGTGATCTTGCCCGCCGCCAGCAGGTCGGAGAGCAGCACCGTGGTGATGCCGACCGGCAGCCGCAGCTCGGCCGCGATCTCCACCACCGAGGTGGGGGATCGGCAGATGCGCAGGATCGCCGCGTGCTCGGAGGGCATACCCGGCGCGGGCTCGGATTCGCTGACCACCAGGGTCACCAGATCGAAAGCGTCCGTGTCGGGTTGGCTGCGGCCACCGGTGAGCGTGTACAGCCGGTCGGGGCTGTCGTCGCGTCCCGGTCTGGGTCTGCTCACGACCGCGACGCCCCGGCCGCCCGCGGTGCGGCCACTCGTGGGGCGGCCACTCGCGGGGCGGCGGTGAGCTGATCACCGAGCTGCTCGACGAGTTCGCGCATGTTGTGCCCGATCAGGCCCGCGTCGGCGTCCTCGTCGGCGAGCACGGCCAGATGCGCGCCGAGACCGGCTTCGACGATGAACAGGATGCCGCCGTAGAACTCGGTCATCGACTGGCGCACACCGCTTCTGCCGTCGCCGAACTCGGCCGAGGCGCCGTGCGCGAGTGACTGGATGCCCGCGGCGATGGCGGCCAGCTGATCGGCCTTGTCGATGGTCAGTTCCGGGGTGTGGCAGATCTTCAGGCCGTCACCGGACAGCAGCAGCGCGTGCCGGGTCTGCGGGGTCCGCTGTAGCAACTGCTCGAGCAGCCATCCGAGCTCGGCGGGGGTGGTCGAAGAGGTCATCGATCGTTCTCCAGGGCGACGGGCGGGGACGGGGGGACGTGGTCCTGGGCGTCACGCCCGGTGAACGCCCGTTGGAAGGCTCCCAGTGCGGCGGGCCGCGTGGGTGGCGACGTCGGCTCCTGGGCGGCCCGCAGGGTGGCCGAACCCGGGGAGCGTTTCTCGACGAGCCCCTCGGGATGGGCCGCGGCCAAGGTCTGACCGCGTTTGCGCTTGGGCAGCGGCGCGTCGTCGCCGATCAGCCGCACGGTCGTGGACTCCTGGCGGGTGTCCGGCGCGGGCGCGACGGCGATGGGCGGGGCGACCGGAGCCCGCACCACGGCGGGGGTGTGGGCGCTGTCGAGCTGGGCGATGAGTTCGCGCGGGACCACCACGACCACCGCGGTGCCGCCGATGGCCGAGGGGCGGTAGGAGACGGTGAGGCCGTGCTTGCGGGCGAGGTGACCGACGACGGCCAGGCCGAGGCGGGTGCCGGTGAGGGCGGCGAGGTCGGCTTCGGCCTGGGTGTTGCCGTCGCGACCGCTCGACACCGCGAGTTCGGCCCGGCGCAGCGCGGATTCGCCCATCACCAGGCCGCTGTCCTCGATGGTGACGATCACGCCCGCGGGCACCTCGGCGGCGTAGACGTGCACCTCGGTGGTGGGCGGGGAGAAGTTGCAGGCGTTGTCGAGCAGCTCGGCCAGCGTGTGCATCACGCCCTCGGCGGCGTGCCCGGCGACCGCGATCTCGGCGATCGCCCGCAGCCGCACCCGCTGGTAGCCGGCGACCCGGCCCATCGCGCCGCGCAGGATCGACTCCATGCTGATCGGCTTGGCCCAGCGCCTGCCCGAGCGCGCGCCGCTGAGCACCGCGATGGAGTCGGCGAGGCGCCCGGCCTGCGCGGTGCGGTGGTCGAGCAGCAACAGGTCGGCCAGCACCTTGGGGTCGTCGTGGCGATGTTCCATCTCGCGCAGTTCGGCCAGCATGCTCGTGGTCATCGCCTGGATACGGCCCGCGGCGCCCGCGAAGGCGGCCAGCGCGGCGGTCCTGCGATTCTCGTCGCGGCGGGCCACGTCGATCGCCCGGGAGGTGGCGGCGCGCTCGTCGGCCACCATGGACTCCATTGCGGCGCAACGGTTCTCGGCATCGTTGCGCCGGTGCTCGGCCTCGGCGGCCCTGGCCTCGGCCGCGGTGACGGCGCGCGCGTTCACGGCGGCCTTGCGGCGGAACCACAGGGCGGCGAACACCGCGATCGTCAGCAGCGCGCCGACGACGGCGATGCCGATGGTGAGCGGTAGGCGCGCCGACCCCCCGGTGAGCAGGTAGGCCGCGACGGCCGATCCGGCGGTGACGGCGATACCCAGTACCGGAACCACTGCGAGGGCCGCTCGCCCGGGAACCGTCTGTTCGTCTGCCGACGGATTCGATGAATCTGACACGCCCTGCACTTTCACGCTCACGGGGATCCGACCACCCGGCCGCAGCTCCCCTTCTGCGTCGCCGAGTCGATCGAAATACGCGCCCCGACAAGCATCAATCGGGCAAGAGCATAGCCAGCCGCATGGGCGTTGGCTACCCGGAGACAAACGCCCTGGCAGGCGGTGCACGGGTTCGGCGGCAGGCGATCTCGGTGTGCGCGCCCCGATCAGGGGGCGGTATCGCCCGTGCTGTCGGTATCGCCCGGGATGTCGAACTCGGCGAATACCGGCGCGTGGTCGCTGGCGCCCTTGCCCTTCCTGGCTTCGCGGTCGACACCGGCGTCGACGACCGTCGCGGCCAGCGTGGGTGAGGCCAGCAGGAAATCGATGCGCATGCCCTCCTTACGAGGGAAGCGCAGCTGGGTGTAATCCCAGTAGGTGTAGACGCCGGGCCCGGGTGCGAACGGGCGCATCACGTCGGTGAATCCGGTGTCCAGGATGGCGGTGAAGGCCTCGCGCTCGGGACCGGAGGTGTGCGTCTTGCCCTCGAAGAACTCCGGCGACCACACGTCGTCGTCGGTGGGCGCGATGTTCCAGTCGCCGACCAGCGCGATCCTGGCCTGCGGATGCTCGGTCAGCCAGCGCTGCGCGTTGTCGCGCAGCACCGACAGCCACTCCAGCTTGTAGGTGTAGTGCGGATCGCCGAGGGCGCGGCCGTTGGGTACGTACAGGCTCCACACCCGGACCCCGCCGCAGGTGGCCGCCAGCGCGCGCGACTCCACCACCGGGCTGGGCAGCAAGGAGTTCCCGGCTTCCTTGTCGAAACCGGGCTGTCCGGGGAAGGCGGTCGCCACGTCGTCGAGGCCGACGCGGGACGCGATGGCCACGCCGTTCCACTGGTTGACACCGAGATGGGCGACCTCGTAACCGAGCGCCTCGAAGCGCTCGAACGGGAACTGATCGTCGCGGCACTTGGTTTCCTGCATGGCCAGCACGTCGATGTCGTGCTCGTCGAGCCAGGCGGTCACCCGGTCCACGCGGGAACGGATCGAGTTGACGTTCCAGGTCGCCAGTCGCACGAGATGGGCCTTCCTCACCGCCGGAGCCGGGGTCACGACGCCGGAGCGGCGTAGCGGTAGTAGTGGTGGTCGACGAAACCGAGGTCGCGGTAGAGCGCGAGCGCTCCCGCGTTGTTCGCGGCGACCTGGACGTAGGCGTGGGTCGCGCCGCGGTCGCGGCCCCAGCGGATCAGTTCCGCGTTCACCAGGACGGCCAGGCCATGCCTTCGATGCTCGGCGGCGACCGACACACAGGTCAGTCCGACCCAGCGCCGGCCGTCGGGGGCGGTGGTCAGCGCGCCGCGGGCGATCGCGATGGGGCGGGGCAGCCCCAGCGAGGCGAAGCCGAGCGTGCCCTCGCGGACCGCGGTGAGCACATCGCGATCCGGCGGGGCGACCGGCTGCTCGGACGGCGCCTCCCCGCGCAGCGCGTGCATCTGCAGCCAGGCCTCGTCGGGTTCGGGTGCGGTGCGCACCATCGACGGGCCCTGCGGCAGCACGAAATTGTCGATGTCCAGGCCGAGCACCAGGGTCTCACCCCAGGTGTGCCAGCCCGGCGGCGCGGGAGCCAGCCGGTCGGGCAGCACCAGGCGCGGCGGCAGCTCGCGGGCGGCGAACCATTCGCTCAGCCGGTGCAGCACATCTCGGCCCAGCCGCGCGGGCTGGCCGGGAAGGCCCAGCGGCACAGCCGAATTCGCGCGATCGGTGTAGCCGTGACCGGCGCGCGCCAGCCAGCCGTCGATCATCTCGCATTCCAGGCCCGGCCAGGCGTCGGCTGCCGCGGCTTCCAGCGCCCGGATCTCGCCGGTGCGCACGGGGCGGGGGCCCACCACGCGGACCGCGACGATCTGGTCGGCGGTGACAGTGACGGTGCCGCCCGCGCTGTCGCGCACGGTCAGCGGATCCAGCGTGACCACCTCACCGATCACGTCGGTCAGCGGCGGTGAACTGCCCGCGGGCAGCCGGTAGCGCAGCACCACCCGGCGGCCGGGTGCTATCGCGGGCGAGGGCGCCGGGTCAGTCGTCATGGCCGAACGGATCGGGCACCTCGCCGGGCACCCAGCTCAACCCGGGCGTGCCCCAGCCGTTGCGTTTGATGGTCTTCTTCGCCGAGCGGGCGTGGCGGCCGATCAGCTTGTCCACGTACAGGTAGCCGTCGAGGTGGCCGACCTCGTGCTGGAGCATCCTGGCGAAGAAGCCCTCGCCGCTGATGTCGACCGGTTCGCCGTTCTCGTCGGTGCCGGTGACCCTGGCCCAGTTCGCCCGTCCGGTCGGGAACTGCTCGCCCGGTACCGACAGGCAGCCTTCCACGTCGTCGTCCGGGTCGGGCATGGTCTCGGGAATCTCCGAGGTCTCCAGGACCGGGTTGATCACCGCGCCGCGTCTGCGCACCGGTTCGCCGTCCGCGCCGACATCGGGGCAGTCGTAGACGAACAGGCGCAGCGACACTCCCACCTGATTGGCGGCCAGACCCACGCCGTTGGCGACGTCCATCGTCTCGTACATGTCCGCGACCAGCTCCGCCAACTCCGCCGGGGACTGGGTGACCGGTTGGGTCGGATTGTGCAGCACCGGGTCGCCGACGATCACGATGGGGAGAATTGCCATGACCGGAAAGCCTACCCGGCGCGCCGGGTTGACCAGCGCCGGACCGCAAGCCCCGGAGCGGGGGCTACCGGCCGTTAGGCAACACGCCGACGTTCGGCCCCGGAGCGTCCCCGGCCACCGTGGTTCAATGAACCGCGACGGACGAGCACCCATTTTTCGTCTGGAGATCACTCGGCGAGGGAGCGAGATGGACGGCGCAGCGGCTCGGAATCCTTCCGCGATCGGCAACGACCTACCCACCGGCGACAGTGGTGCGGAAGGCGACGACCCCAGTGGTCTGTCCCGCCGCGAACTCGACATCCTGGCCTTCGAGCGGCAGTGGTGGAAGTACGCCGGGGCCAAGGAAGAGGCCATCCGCGAACTGTTCGGCATGTCCCCGACCCGCTACTACCAGGTGCTCAACGCCGTGGTGGACCGGCCGGAGGCACTGGTCGCCGACCCGATGCTGGTGAAGCGGTTGCGCAGGCTGCGCGCCAGCAGGCAGAAGGCGCGGGCGGCGCGCCGTCTCGGTTTCCAGGTATGAGCTCGGCGGGTATGAGCTCGGCGGCGCTCGTGCGTTTCGCGGGCCCGATGCGGGCGCGTCCTGGCTTCGAGCGACTAGGGTCGGCACGGTGAGCTACCCCAATCCCACCTCCGGCGGGCCGCCGTTGCGCGCGCTGGCGATGGTGTTGATCGCGTTGGCCATCGTGTTCGCCGGCCTGGGCGCGATGTCGATGTCGAGTTCGGATTCCGACGGCGAGGAATCCGCTGCACCGGCGACCTCCGCAGAGTCCTCGGCGCCGGCCACCGCGGCGCCGAGGACGACCGCGGCGCCGGCCACCGAGGGCACGAGCCCGACGGCCACCACTGTGGTGAGCAGCACCACCGCGGTGCCCGAGACCCCGCTGGCCGCGCCGCCCGCGTCTCCCGCGCCGTCGATCGACCGCTCGGTGCCGGTGCAGGTGCTCAACAACAGCTTGGTCGTGGGACTGGCAGGCCGCACGGCGGAGCAGTTGACGGCCGCCGGCTGGACCAACGTCAGGGCGGACAACTACGCGGCCGACACCATCGCGGAAACCACTGTGTACTACGGGAATTCGCCGGGCGAGAAGGCGGCGGCCGAAGCCGTCGCCGCCGAGCTCGGCGCCGCGGTCGCGCCGAAGCCCCCGGGTCTCGGCAACGGTGCGGCCGGCGTGGTCGTCATTCTGACGGGCAGCTGATCCGGCGGACGACCGAGCGGGCGGGCGTGCGGCCCCGCAACCGGACGGCCTGGCGGGCGTGGCATCATCGTGATCGGTAACGACATGTGTCCACCCAGCTTTACTCGTAAACTCGGTACTCGTAAAGGAGTTCCCCGATGGCCTCGTCCACAACTCGTCGCCCGTCCTGGCGGACTGTGACCCCGGTGCTTGCGGTCGCGGTCTTCGGCCTCGCCGCCTGCTCCAACAGCCAGGAGTCCAGCGACGTCAAGGGAACGACGCCGCCGGTGTGGACCGGTGCTCCTGGGCCCGCGGGCACGGGTGCCGATCACGGCCAGGGCGCGGACGCCGGTGCGCACGAGTCCGGCGCGACCGCCGAGCTGAAGGACGCCTCCGGCTCGGCGGTGGGCACCGCGACCTTCACCGAGGAGGGCGGCCACCTCGTGGTCACCGTCGAGGCCCGCGGCCTGACGCCCGGCTTCCACGGCATGCACCTGCACCAGGTCGGCAAGTGCGAGGCCAATTCGGTGGCCCCGACCGGCGGACCGGCGGGAGACTTCCTCTCCGCGGGCGGGCATCTGCAGGTCGGCGGCAACAACGCGCACCCGGCCAGTGGCGACCTGACCTCGCTGCAGGTCCGCGCCGACGGCTCGGCCGAGCTCGTCACCACCACCAGCTCGGTGACCCTGGACGAGATCAAGGACAAGGCCCTGATCATCCACTCCGGCGCCGACAACTTCGGTAATATCCCTGATCGATACCAGCGTGAAGGGGGCGCCGGTCCGGATGCCACCACGCTGGCCACCGGCGACGCGGGCGGAAGGGTCGCCTGCGGCGTCGTCCAATAACCGGACGGGGATCGAGATGGCCGGGTCGACAGTCCAGAACATCGAGTTCGGGGGTTCGCCCCGGCCGACCATCGGGATCGAGTGGGAAATCGCCCTGGTCGACAAGGTCACCAGGGATCTGTCCAACACCGCGTCGGCGGTCTTCGACGCGGTTGGTGACCTGCGGGCCTGGGACGGCACGCCACAGATCACCAAGGAACTGCTGCGCAACACCGTCGAGCTGGTCACCGGCGTGCACGAGACGGTGGGCGGCGCGGTCGAGGATCTCAGCGCGACGATGAACAAGGTCCGTCGCGCCGCCGACGGGCTCGGCGTCGACCTGTTCTGCGCGGGCACCCACCCCTTCGCCCAATGGTCCACCCAGCAGCTCACCCGCTCGCCGCACTACGACGAGCTGATCGAGCGCACCCAGTGGTGGGGCAGGCAGATGATGATCTGGGGCGTGCACGTGCACGTCGGGGTCTCGCATCGGGAAAAGGTGTTCCCGATCCTGAACGCGCTGCTGACCTCCTACCCGCATCTGCTGGCGCTGTCGGCGTCCTCGCCGATGTGGGCGGGAGCCGACACCGGCTACGCCAGCAATCGCACCCTCATGTTCCAGCAGCTGCCCACGGCCGGTCTGCCCTTCCAGTTCGAGAACTGGGGGCAGTTCGAGCATTTCGTGCACGACGCGACGAAGACCGGAGTCTTCGACCACCTCGGCGGGCTGCACTGGGACATCCGGCCCGCCCCGAAGTGGGGCACCATCGAGATCCGCATCTGCGACGGCATCCCCTCGCGCGCCGAACTGGCCGCGCTGGCGGCGCTCATCCACTGCCTGGTGGTCGATCTGGACGCACGGGTGGACAACGGTGAGCAGTTGATCAACCTGCCGCCGTGGCATGTCCAGGAGAACAAATGGCGGGCCGCGCGTTACGGGCTGGACGCCATCGTGATCACCGACGCCGACAGCAACGAGCGGCTGGTGACCGACGATCTGATGGATCTGCTGAACCGGCTGGAGCCGACCGCCGAGAAGCTCGGCTGCGCCGACGAATTGGCCGCGGTGGCCGAGATCCCGAAACGCGGTGCGTCCTATCAACGTCAGCGCAAGGTCGCCGCGGCCGCGCAGGGTGATCTGGTGGCGGTCGTGGACGCGCTGGTGAAGGAACTCGATCGGTGACAGATCCATGACCGGCCGCTGATCAGCGCACCCGTCGGTGGCCGGTTGTTCAGTCGCCCATCGGTACGCCGTTCACCGCCCGTTTACTATGGGCGACGTGTTACTCGAGAACCCCAAGGCCACGGACGAACACGCGGTGCGGAAAGTACTGCCGCCTCGTCTCGGGATGTGGATCGTTCTCGGCGGTGTGCCACTGCTGTTGACCGCTTTGCAGGTCGTCGCGATGCGCGGCGGTTTCGAGGGGCCGCTGGAGAGCCTGTGGAAGGACTACGCGGGCACCCCGAAGTCGATGTCGGTGCCGTGGGCCGGGCTGCTGCTGGCGCTGGTCGGAATCTCCATGCGGCGCAGGCTGATCGCGGTGGGCGCGGCGGTCGCCATCGACCTGGTGGCGGCGGGGGCGCGACTGGCGGTCGGTGAGCCGCCCACGATCGGCAACGGCCCGGTCCTCGTGCTCACCGCTCTCGCGCTGATCGCCTGGCTGCGCTGGAGCGGCATCGAACGGCGCAATGCCTTGCACGCGGCCGCGCTCGGCGCGCTGCTCATCCTGGCGACCAAGGTCGGTGACGTGTGGTTGAGCCTCACGATCGCGGCCTCGCCCGAGGTCCTCGACGAATACGTGGTGCTGGCCGACCACGCGCTCGGCGACCCCTCCTGGGTGATGGGCCGCGTGCTCGACACCCTCGGGCCGGTGGTCTACGCGGTGCTGCACTGGGTCTACATCGAACTGCCGGTGGCCGCGATCGTGGTGGCGGCGTGGCAGTTGCGACGGGTGGTCGATTCGGGTCGCTGGCCTACCCACTATCTGGTCCGGACCTTCCTGGTGCTCGGTCTGGTCGGCCCGTTGATCTACATGCTCTTCCCGGTCGTCGGGCCGATGTTCGCCTTCGGCGCGGACGGGCAGGGATTCCAGGTCGGCAACTACTGGCCGGACATGGTGCCGCCGATCGATCGCAGTCCGGAGGCCATGCCCTTCGACGAGGCGACCCCGCGCAACTGCGTGCCGTCGATGCACACGGCCTGGGCGCTGGCGGTGTTCCTGCACAGCCGTCGAGACGCCGACGGCTCGCCGGCACCGCGCGTGCTGCGCTGGGGCGGCACGTTCTGGCTGGTGGCCACGCTGGCCGCGACTCTGGGCTTCGGCTACCACTACGGCGTCGACCTGGTGGCGGGCGCGGTGCTGTGCCTGACCGTGGATTCGGCATTGCGCGATCCCGAGCGCGGCTGGGGATCGTTCCGGGTGCGGCTGGTCGCGGGCGGGGCCGCGCTACTCGTCGCGCAACTGCTGGCCTACCGCTACCTGGCGGTGCAGATGGCCGACCATCCGGTCCTGGCGGGCGGCATCGTGCTGGCGCTGCTGGCGGGGATGATCGCGGCATACCACGCCACCTGGTTCGCCAAGGCACAGCGCGGGGACGTTCACGCCGAATCGATCACGGCCGCGCGCTGAGCCGGGGTTCGTTCAGGGGAGTTCGGGGCCGTCGAGGGCGTTGCCGAGTTCGTTGACGCGCAGCAGGCCGTCACGGTGACGTTGCTCGCGATAGGCGGTGCGGCCGAGCAGATGGGCGATGACCGGGGCGGTCAGCAGCGTGAACATGCCGACGAGGGCGAGCAGCCAGATGTTGCCGCGGCCATAGAGGTTGATCGCCGCGCCGAAGAGCACCATGACCAGGCCGACGATCTGCGGTTTGGTGGCCGCGTGCATCCGGGTCAACGAGTCGGGGAAACGGGCGATGGCGATGGCGGCGGTGAAGGACAGACCGGAACCGCCGAGGATCAGCAGGCCCGCCAGCGCGTCGCGGACGATGCTCATCGGTCGTCTCTCACTCGGAATCGGGTGACGGCGGCCGAGCCGAGGAAGCCGACCAGCGCCAGCGCTATGGCCGCCGGCAGCACCGTGGTCGTTCCGGTGTAGGCGGCCCACACCGCCAGGCCGGAGGCGAAGATCGCGGTCAGCGAGTCCATGCCGACCATCCGGTCCAGTGTGCTGGGCCCGGCGAGTATGCGGTAACTGGTGATCACGGCGGCGGCCGACAGCAGCACGGCCGCGATGGTCATGACGACGGTCATGCTCACCTCCTCATCGTTTGCGTAGGGGCGGTTTCGGGACCGACCGCTCGAAGGCGGTGATCAGCAACCGCTCGAGGGTGCGGGTCTGCCGGTAGAACTTCTCCACGGCCTTCTCGCTGCCCACGTCGAGCACGTGCACGTAGACCAGGCAACGGGCCCGGTCGATCTCGAGCACCATGGTGCCCGGGATCAGGTTGAGCAGATCGGTGGCGAGGACGAGCACCAGGTCCGAGCGGGTGCTCAGGCCGACCCGCAGCACACCGGAGACCGGCGGCGGCCCGGGCCGCAGCGCGAACCAGGCGATCTGCAGGCTCGATTCGATGGCGTAATAGGTGCCGATGACGATCGCCTGCGCGATCGCGACCGGACGGAAGCGGCCGGTGACCGGCATCCTCGGCAGCGGCAACGCGATCATGACGATCGTGCCGACGGCGAGTCCGGCCAGCACGTTGGCCACGCTCAGATCGCCCCACAGGGCGGTGTAGACCATGGCCAGCCACAGCAACACGCCGACGCGGACCAGCCGCTCCCGGGTAGGCTGCCACCACGGTCCGGAGGACTGGTCGGTGCTCGTGGCTTCGACTTCGGTCATCGGTACTCCTGCGGGTCGCCCAGCACGGCGCCGGTGTACACACCCGGATCACGTAGTTCGATGGCGGCTCGATCGGCGATGCCGAGGATGGGGCCCGCCAGCACCGTCATGGCGACACCGACGGCGATCAGTCCGGCGGTGGACAGCAGCATCAGCGCGGGCATCCGGCCGGGGTCGACGCGCTCGTCGTAGAGCACGTCGGTGGAGTCCTCCACCAGCGTGGGCGGTCGCGCCGCCGTGAGGTGGCCCTCGGGGGCCTCGGCGCGCGGACGCCAGAACGCCTTCGCCCACAGCAGCGCCACCACGTAGAGGGTGAGCAGGCTGGTAACGACCGAGCCGGCGACCAGTACCCAGGCCAACACGCTGCCGTCGTCCGTACCCGCCTGCAACAGCGCCACCTTGCCGATGAATCCGGAGAACGGTGGGATGCCGCCCAGATTCAGCGCGGGCACCAGATACAGCATGCCGAGCAACGGACTCGCCGCCGCCAGGCCGCCGAGCCTGCGCAGCGAGGTGGACCCGGCCTGGCGCTCGATGAGACCGGCGACCAGGAACAGCGCGGTCTGCACGAGGATGTGGTGAGCGACGTAGTACACCGCGCCCGCCATACCCGCGGTGCTCGACAGCGCGACGCCGAAGATCATGTAGCCGATGTGGCTGACGAGGGTGAACGACAGCACACGGCGGATGTCGCTCTGCGCGATCGCGCCGAGGATGCCGACCAGCATGGTCAGCAGACCGCAGACCATCAGGATGTCGTCGAAGGCGCCGTCGGGGAAGAACAGGCTGTTGGTGCGGATGATCGCGTAGACGCCGACTTTGGTGAGCAAACCGGCGAACACGGCGGTCACCGGGGCGGGCGCGCTCGGATAGGAGTCCGGCAGCCAGTTCGACAGCGGGAACATGGCGGCTTTGATGCCGAAGGCCACCAGCAGCACCGCGTACGACGCGGTCCGCACGCCCTCGGGGATCGCGTCGAGCCGCACCGCCAGCTGGGCCAGGTTGATCGTGCCGGTGGCGGCGTAGACCAGGGCGATGCCGATCAGGAAGATCATCGACGAGAGCATCGAGACCATCACGTAGGCGATGCCCGCGCGGATACGTTCGGTGGTCGCGCCCACGGTGAGCAGTACGAACGAGGCGGCCAGCAGGATTTCGAACCCGACGAACAGGTTGAACAGGTCACCGGCGAGGAAGGCGACCGCGATGCCCGCGGTCAGCACGAGATAGCTCGGGCGGTAGATGGAGGTGGGCTGGCGGTCGTCGCCGTCGCGGATGTTCTGGCCCGCACCGTAGATCGCCACGGCGAGCAGGACGATGGCCGAGACCAGCAGCATGCCCGCGGAGAGCCGGTCGACCACCAGGGTGATGCCGATCGGGGTGTCCCAGTTGCCCACCTGCAGGGCGGTCGTGCCGTCGCGGTCGGCCAGGTACAGCAGCAGGCCGGAGATGACCACGATCGCGGTGAGGGCGACGATCATGACCGTGCCCTGGACACGTGGGCTGCGGCCGAAGATCAGGCACAGCGCGGCCGCCAGCATCGGAACCAGGACCGGTAGCGGCGCGAGGACGGTGATGAGGTCGGCGGAGAGGGTCACTGGTCGGGCTCCTCGCCGTCGCGGCGCGCGGCGATCTCCGCGTCGTCCTGGTCGGTCTGCACGTCGTCGGTGGTGGTCAGCCGGTAGGAGCGATAGGCCAGCGCCAGCACGAACGCGGCCAGGCCCATCGTGATGACGATGGCGGTGAGCACCATCGCCTGCGCCAACGGGTCGGCCATCTCCTCGGTGTCGGCCCCGGAGCCGAGGAACGGCGCGGCGCCGCTCGGGCCGCCGACGGTGAGGATGAGCAGATTGACGGCGTTGCCGAACAGCAGCATCCCCAGCAGCATGCGCGAGGCCGCCCGTTCCAGGATGAGATATACGCCGCACGCGGTGAGCACGCCGATGATGATCAGAATCGTCAGGTTGGCACTCATCTGTGGGCGCCCTTCGTGTCGCTGCCGGTGCCTGCGATGCCGTTGTTCGCGCGACCGTTCGCGGCGGTGCCGTTGCCCGCTGTGTCGTTGCCCGCGGTGCCGTTCTCCGTCGTGCTGTTGCCTGGCGTGCTGACGTCTGGCGTGCTGTCGTCCGCTGTGCCGAGGTCCGATGTGGCGGGACCGGTCGTGCCGTTCGCGGCTGTCCCGGTGGCGCCGACGGAACGACGACTCGCGGGAACGGCCGCGGCGTTGGACAGCATGTCCGGCAGCTCGAGGTCCAGGCGGGCACCGAGGCTGCGCAGCACGTCCAGGACCAGGCCGACCACGATGAGATACACGCCGAGATCGAAGAACAGCGCGGTGACCAGCTTGATGTGGCCGAGGACCGGCAGGGTCACCTCGATGATCGCCGAGGACAGCGGCGGGGCGCCGAGCAACATCGAACTCACCGCCGTGCCCGCGGCCAAGGTCAGGCCGGCGCCGAGCACGTGCCCGGCGTCGACCGGCAGCGCCTCGCCGAGTTCGTATCGGCCACCGGCGAGATAGCGCAGAGTCAGCGCCAAGCCCGCGGTGAGACCGCCCGCGAAGCCGCCACCGGGGGCGTTGTGCCCGGCGAAGAAGAAGTAGATCGACAACACCATGATGGTCGGGAAGACCAACCGGGTGGTGATCTGCAGAACCATCGAGCGATCGCGGCGGTCGACCAACCGTCCGGCGGGCAGCCAGCTCACCGCGTCGGGATCGTAGTGCGGGGAGTCGGCCGCGCGGGGCGCGCTGCCGAACCTCCTGGTACGGAACACCAGCGAGGCCACGCCGGTCGCGGCGACGATCAGCACCGTGATCTCGCCGAGGGTGTCCCACGCCCTGATGTCCACCAGCAGCACGTTCACCGCGTTCTTGCCGCCGCCGAATTCGTAGGCGGCCTCGGGAATCAGCTTCCAGATCGGCTCGGCCGAGCGGGCGGCGACCGCGAATCCGGTCAGCACCGCCACCGTCACGCCGACCAGCACGGCCAGGATCGCGCGGCGTGCTTTGAAGGCGACCTCGCGACCTGCCTCGATCTCGGCCGGGAAGCCGCGCAGCACCAGCACGAAGATCACCAGCGTGATGGTCTCCACCAGGAACTGGGTGAGCGCCAGATCGGGCGCGCCGTGCAGGGCGAAGATCACGCCGCAGCCGTAGCCGGTGGCGCCGACGACGATGACCGCCGCCAGCCTGTTGCGCAGCACCGTCGCCGCCAGCGCCATCATCACCATGATCGCGCCGATGACCACCTGCAGCGGGTTGTCCCACAACCGCAGCTCGACGCCCGCGCGGGTGCCGAAGGCGAGCAGGATCGCGGGCAGCAGCACCAGCGTGACCAGGATGGTCGCCTGACTCAGCGGCAGCGAACCGCGCTGCACGGCGCCGGTCATCCGCAACGACAGGGTGGTCATGCCGCGCAATGTCGCGTCGTAGGCGCGGTCGGCGTTGCCGAGGATGTGGTGCTCGGTGTCGACGATGCGCCCACGCGCCAGGAACAGCGCGGCACCGGCGGCCACCACGATCACCGTGAGCCCGAGCGCGAGCGTGACACCGTGCCACAGCGCCAGATGGTCGTGCAGCTCGCCGGGCAGGGTGCGGGCGTAGGGCGAGAGCAGTTCGTCCATCCAGGGGGCGGCGAGACCGGCGGCTAGGCTCGCGACCGCCAGCAGGGCGGGCGGAACCACCATCGACAGACCGGGGCGATGCCAGTCCGCCACGTCCGGCACCTCCGCCTTGCGGGCGAACGCGCCCCACACGAAGCGGGCGCTGTACCCGACGGTCAGCGCGGAACCGGCCACCAGCGCGGCCGTCAGCGCGATCCGCGCCGGGTCGCTGAGAATGCCCGCCTCGGCGGCGGCGGTGAGCGCGGCTTCTTTACCGACGAAGCCGAACATCGGCGGGATGCCCGCCATGCTCGACGCGGCCAGCACGGAGATCCACAGCAGCCGGGGTTCGCGTCCCCCGAGTCCGGTCAGTTGGCGCAGGTCACGGGTGCCCGCGCCGTGGTCGATGATGCCGACCACCATGAACAGGGCGGCTTTGAACAGCGCGTGCGCGACGATCATGGCGACGCCGGCCAGCGCGGCCGCGGGCGTGCCGATGCCGACCAACACGACGATGAAGCCCAGCTGGGAGACGGTGCCGAAGGCGAGCACCAGTTTCAGGTCGGTCACCTGCAGCGCGCGCCACCCGGCCAGGATCATCGTCGCCGCGCCGAGGGTGAGCACGATCGGATGCCACAGCGGGTAGTCCGCGAACGCGGGCGCCAGTCGGGCGATCAGGTACACGCCTGCTTTGACCATCGCCGCCGCGTGCAGGTAGGCGCTGACCGGGGTGGGCGCGGCCATCGCGCCGGGCAGCCAGAAGTGCAGTGGCACGATCGCGGACTTGCTCAGCGCGCCGACCAACAGCAGCACCACCGCCACCGTGACCGCCGTCCCGCTGGGCGGTTCCGGCATGGCGATGATCTCCGAGAGCCGGTAGGTGCCCGCGGTCTGGCCGAGGATGATGATGCCGACCAGCATCGCCAGGCCACCGGAGCCGGTGACCAGCAGCGCCTGCAGTGCCGCGCGCCTGCTCGGCCGGGCGGTGTTGTGCCCGACCAGCAGGAACGACAGCACCGTGGTGATCTCCCAGAAGACGAACAGCAGCAGCATGTTGTCGCTGGTGACCAGGCCGAACATGGCGCCCGCGAAGGCGACCAGATAGGCGGCGAACTGCCCGAGCGCGGGTTCGTCGTCCTCGAAGTAGCGCGTGCAGTACAGCAGTACCAGCGCGCCGATACCGAGCACGAGTCCGGCCATCACCGCGGCGAGCGAATCGAATCGGAGGTCGAAGTTCATCGAGATGCTGGGCGCCCACTCCAGCTGGACCTCGCTGGTAGTACCCCATTCGGCAACCACCCAGCCGAGTGACAGGAACGGCACGAGAGCGAGCACAGCGAAGGCTCGGCGACCCCACATCCGCACGCAGACGGGCGCGACAAGCGCGGCACAGGCGTGTGCGAGCAGAATTATGAGCAAAACTGCACTCCGTCGGGTAGTAGCGGCGGGGTGTTTGTGTACTCATCCTATGTGTCGCGGCCGGTGGGAATACTGCCGGGTCGAAATTTCCCGGTGTATCGGCTGGTCAATCGGGGTACTCGAACCGCCGCCGTCGCACCGCCCGCACCCCTGGTTCGGTACGCCCGTGCTGGACTCCGCGGGCCGCCGTCACGCGACCCGGAGCAGTTCGCTCAGCCGCGTGCGTCGGCGTAGCGACGCAGCGACTCCACCTGAGCCGGATCCAGGGACGGATTGACGGCTCGGCGGGCCGTTTCGACGTCGGCGGCGGTCACGTCGGCGGCGTTCACATCGCGGCGCATGGCGGCCAACGCGGCCTCTCGCAACAATGCAGCACAGTCCGCTGCGGAGTAGCCGGTGAGGTCCTCGGCCAGTTCGGCGAGATCCACATCGGCGGCCAGCGGCACCGACTTGCCCGCGGTGCGCAGGATCGCCAGCCGGGCCTGCGCGTCCGGCGGCGGCACGAACACCAGCCGTTCCAGGCGACCCGGCCGCAGCAGCGCGGGGTCGATGAGTTCGGGGCGGTTGGTCGCGCCGAGCACGACCACGTCGCGCAAGGGCTCCACACCGTCGAGTTCGGTGAGCAGGGCGGCCACCACCCGATCGCCGACGCCGGAGTCGCCGGTCTGGCCGCGTCGTGGCGCGAGCGCGTCGACTTCGTCGAGGAAGATCAGCGACGGCGCGGAGTCACGGGCCCGCTGGAACAGTTCGCGCACCGCGCGCTCGGAGGAACCGACCCACTTGTCCATGAGTTCGGCGCCCTTGACCGAATGCACGCTGAGCTGCCCGGAGCCGGCGAGCGCACGCACCAGGAAGGTCTTGCCGCAGCCGGGCGGACCGTAGAGCAGCACGCCGCGCGGCGGCTCCACACCGAGGCGGGCGAAGGAGTCGGGGTGGCGCAGCGGCCACAGCACCGTCTCGGTCAGCGACTGCTTGGTCTCCACCATGTCACCCACGTCGTCGAGGCCGAGGCTGCCGACCGCCAGTTCCTCGGTCCCCGAGCGCGACAGCGGCCGGATCACCTCGAGCGCGCCGAGCAGGTCCTCCTGGATCAGCTTGGGTGGGCTGCCCTCCCTGCTGGCCCGTGAGGCCGCCCGCAGACCGGCCTCACGGGCCAGTGCGGCCAGGTCGGCGACCACGAAACCGGGCGTGCGCGCCGCGACCGCGTCCAGCGCGAGCTCACCGGTGGGCACCTTGCGGAGCACTTGTTCCAGCAGCGCCCGCCGCACCGGCGCGGTCGGCAGCGGCAGCGCGAGTTCCCGATCGCACAGATCGGGGCCGCGCAGCCGTGCGTCGACCCGGCTGGGGTGCGCGGTGGTGGCGAGGAAGGCCACGCCGGGGCCGGACATGGCCGCGCGCAGTTGATCGAGGATCAACGTGGCGACCGGCTCGGGCTGCTCGGGTAGCAGGGCGTCGACATCACTGATCAACAGGACGCCGCCCTGTCCGGAACCCACCTCGGCCACCGCGGCCGCGACTTCGCGCAATCGGGTGCCGCTCTCGGCCGCGCCCACGGTCGGGCCGTCGAGTTCGATCAGTCTGCGCGGAGCCGCCACCGCGCGCGCCAGCGTCGCCTTGCCGACGCCCGCCGGACCGGTGATCAACACGCCCAGATGCGCGGGCGCGCCGAGGGCTCTGAGCAGTTCGGGTTCGTCCAGCGCCAGGCTCAGCCATTCGGACAGCTTGGCCGCCTGGGCGTGGCCTCCGGTCAGATCCTCCACCGGAACCGGTGCCTCGCCGGAACTCCAGCGGCGGATCGCGGTCGCCGATCCCGCGGCGGTGGCGTCGAGTGCTTGTGTGTGGAGTACCGCGCCGTCGGCCGCCCCGCGCGCGCCCGCCCGTCCCGGGCCGCTCGTCGCCGCTCGTTCGGCGGCCTCGCGCGCGGCGACCGCGCCCGCCGTCCAGGAAACCGCCGTATTCGGCTGCACGCTGACCGGGCCCGGCGCGGGATCGACGGCGGTCACCGTCAACAGTTCGGTGGTCCAGGCGATGCCGAAGGTACGCGAGAGTGCCTGGCTGGCCGCCGAGGTGGGCATGTCAGGACCGAGGTCGCGCGGCAGCAACGACACCGTGTCGCCGACGGTCACCACCTTGCCCAGCAGGGCCTGGCGCAGTGTCGCCGCGGGAATGCTGCGGGTGGCGTGTACCGAGCCGCTCAACACGACCTGGCGCGCGCCGTGCACGACGGCGGGCGCGACCACGACGGTCTGGTTCTCCTTGATGCCCGCGTTGGACAGCGTCACATCATCGAGCAGAACCACCCCGGCGGGCGTGCCCGCGGGCGCCAGCGCGGCGACGGCAGCGGTATGCCTGGCGCCCGACAACGCGATCCCGTCCCACTCGCGCAGCCCGAGGGCGGTCAGCGCTTCCGGGTGCAGCCGCACCACCCCGCGTCTGGCGTCGGCGGCGGACGGATTCAAGCGAGCGGTGAGCGCCAGTTCTGCCACTGTGCCATTCTGCCCGCTTCCCTGGAGTCCGCCATCGCGCCTGCTCCGGCCACACAGCCCCCGCGAACGGTCGCCGCTGGGCTGCCGGGCGCCGGCGCGCTTGCGCGGCTCGGCGATCGCTAGGCGGCCGGTTTCGTCAGCCCCGCCGCCTCGGCGACGGTCTTGTTCGCATTGGCCTCCGACAGGCACACCAGCTTGGCGGTGCCGAGCGCGACGTTCGGGCTGCCCGCGTACTGGCTGTCGGGGTGCTCGGCGAGGATCGCCTCGACCACGGCCTTCTCCGCCTCGGTATCGAGGTTCTTGAACTCCGCGCAGGTGGTCTGCGTGGTCTTGTCCGCCGAGTCGGCTGCCTCGCCGGAATCCGAACCGCCACAACCGGAAAGGGCCAGGGTCAGCGCCGCTGCGGTGGACAGGACGACGGAAAATCGCTTCATGCTCGTTCTTCCCGGGGGTGCCATCAGGCGCCGGAGCCTCCGGCGCGATCGCAGAGCCTACCGGCGAGTACCGCGGGAAGGGGCACGGGTGGCGATGTCAGGGGACGGCGCTGTCCTGCGGGCGCGCCGATGCGGATTCGGGGTCCAGGCTCATACGGTGCTCGAGGACCAATGCGAGTTCGGTGGGGGTGAGCAGGCGTTCGAGGCGCTCTTCGTCGGTGAGCGGGGTCGTCCGAGGCGGGGCGGCGGTGGGCGGCGCGGCGGCGGGGTCCACGCCGCGGCGGTCGTCGGGTTCGATCATCGGCAGCGGCGGGACGCGGTCCGGACGACGGCGGTGGAGCAGCGAGCGCAGATTCACGGCCTGATCACCTCACTCGAGTAGGTGGGACGCTGAGGGTTGTCTCGTTTCGGGGTTGTCTCGATCGCTGTCGGGATGCCCGTTGTGACAACACCTCTGCCGTGTCGTGCCGATTCGTGACGCAAATGTCTTCGGGACGTGGCGTGCGGCATGCGGTCTAGGATGGCCGGGACAGAGTCGTCGATCACGGAGGTACTCATGGCCGAAAACCTCGAAGCAACAGTCGACATCGTCGCCCCGCCCGAGCGGGTGTGGCGGGTGCTCTCCGACCTGGACCGGATGCCGGAGTTCAGCCCGATGACTCGGCGCATGAAGGCGCTCGGCACGCCGAAGGCGGGGGCCTGGACGGTCAACTGGAACAAGCAGGGTTGGAAGGTCTGGCCGTCGACGTCGCGCATCGTCTCCTACGAACCCGAGCGCGAACTCGCCTTCCGGATGAACGAGAACGGCACCACCTGGAGCTTCACACTCGAGCCGACCGCGACCGGCACCCGGCTCACCCAGCGCCGCGACGCCTCGGCAGGGGTGCCCTGGCCGATCCGCAAGGCCTTCGACGTCTTCTTCGGCGGCGAAGCCGCTTTCGAGAAGGACCTGGTCGGTGGCATGACCACCACGCTGGCCCGGATCAAGGCCGCCGCCGAGACGGCCTGATCCGGTCGGTCACGCAGCTGCTGCCCGCGCGGTGGGCTACTTCCAGCGCGGCAGGGTGACCACCTGCGCGGCGTAGGAGAGCCCGGCGCCGAAGGCGATCAGCAGCGCGGTGTCACCGGGGCGCGCCTCGCCCTTGCGGAGCAGCGCTTCCATCGCCAGCGGGATCGAGGCGGCCGAGGTGTTGCCGGTCTCCTCGATGTCGTTGGCCAGCGCGCAGTCCTCCGGCAGTTTCAGCACTCGCGCCATGATCTCGATGATCCGGCCGTTGGCCTGGTGCGGGATCATGGCTTGCAGGTCGTCGGTGGTCAGGCCGGCCCGGTCGATCGCGTCGCGGCAGACCTTCTCCAGTGAATGCGCCGCCCAGCGGAAGACCGCGGTGCCCTCCATCGCCAGGTAGGGGCGGACCGCGTCGAGTCCCTTCTCCTCGATCTCGGCGAAGAACTCCAGCCAGTCCTTGGTCTGGCGGATGGCGTGGTGCTGGGTGCCGTCCGACCCCCACACCGTCGGTCCGATGCCCGCCTCCCCCGGCTTCTCGGAGGGGCCGACCACCACCGCGCCCGCGCCGTCGGCGAACAGGAACGCGGTCGAGCGGTCGGTCATGTCGACGGTGTCGGTCAGCTTCTCCACGCCGATGACCAGCACCTTCTTCGAGGTGCCCGCGCGGACCAGGTCCGAGGCCATGGCGAGGGCGTGGCAGAAGCCCGCGCAGCCCGCGGAGATGTCGAAGGCGGCCGCGCCGTTCATGCCGAGTTCGGTGGCGATACGCGGAGCGGCGGCGGGGGTGAGCAGCAGATGCGTGGAGGTGGCGACGATGACGCAGTCCATCTCGTCGGCGGAGATCTCGGCGGCGTCCATCGCGTCGCGCGCGGCGGCCACACTCATCGAGTGGACGGTCTCGGAGGCGTCGGCGAATCGCCTGGTCCTGATTCCGGATCGGGTGCGGATCCACTCGTCGCTGGAATCGATCGGACCCGCGATCTCGTCGTTGGTGACGATCCGGGCCGGGCGATAGACGCCGAGTCCGAGGATCGCGGTGCTGTCGACGCCGGTCGTCTGGGCGATTCGTACGGACATGTGCGGCTCCTGGTTACCTGCGGAATTAGCGTGGAACTCCCTTAGACATGAGGCACCCTCATATTAGCCCCGCGGTTGCGGATACGTGGCCGGATCGCCACATCGGTATGAACGACCGGTCGCCGGGGGTCGGACCGGGACGAGATCGGCGCCCGAGTGGACCTTCGGCGTACTGTGTGGTGGCTTGCAGTTGAGCGCGTCGACCACGATGCGCATCGAGCACGAAAGAGGAGTCTGTGGCACGCCGTCCCACCCCGCCCGGCACACCCGAGACCACCGGGGTCGGCCATGTCGTCGATCTGGTGCGATCCACGATCCCACCGCTGCACCCCGCCGGGCTGCCCTTCGTGGCCGTCCCACTCGCGGTCGCGGTCGCGGCAGGTAAACGCAGGTGGCTGCGCCGGGCCGGTCTGGTGACCGCCGCCGCCTGCGCGGGTTTCTTCCGCCACCCCAACCGGGTGCCGCCGAACCGGGCGGGCGTGGTCGTCGCCCCGGCCGACGGTGAGATCGCCTTGGTCGACACCGCCGCCCCGCCCGCCGAACTCGGCCTCGGCGATCAGCCGCTGCCCCGCGTGAGCATCTTCCTCTCGGTGCTCGACGTGCATGTGCAGCGCACCCCGGTCTCCGGTGTCGTCCGCGAGGTCCGGCACCAGAGCGGCCAGTTCAAGTCCGCCGATCTGCCCGAGGCCAGCGCGGTCAACGAGCGCAACAGCATGGTGCTCGAGACGGCGAAGGGCGCCACGGTGGTGGTCGTGCAGATCGCCGGTCTGCTGGCGCGCCGCATCGTGTGCGACGCCCAGGTCGGCGACGTACTGACCATCGGCGACACCTACGGCCTGATCCGCTTCGGCTCCCGGGTGGACACCTACTTCCCGGCAGGCACCGAGCTGCTCGTGCAGCCGGGCCAACGCACCATCGGCGGCGAGACCGTCCTCGCCCAGCTGACGTAAGGGAGTTGCCGTGATGGAGGCGGCCACGCCGGCCCCCAGGCGCCGCCGTCGCAGCATCCGCCTGCTGCCGAGCGTCGTGACGATCCTGGCGCTGTGCTCGGGGCTGTCCTCGGTGAAGTTCGCCCTCGACGGTGAGCTCGCCGTTGCCCTGGCGATGATCGGCGCCGCGGCGGTGTTCGACATGCTCGATGGCAGGCTGGCGCGGATGCTCGACGCCACGACCAAGATCGGCGCGGAACTCGATTCGCTGTCCGACGCGATCTCCTTCGGCGTCGCGCCCGCCCTGGTGCTGTACGTGGCGTTGCTGGACGAGAACAGCGTCGGCTGGATCATGGCGCTGCTGTTCGCGGTCAGCATCGTGTTGCGGCTGGCGAGATTCAACACCCTGCTCGACGACGACAACCGACCGGACTGGGCGCGCGAGTACTTCGTCGGCGTGCCCGCCCCCGCGGCGGCGCTGATCGCGCTGGTGCCCATCGCGCTGCTCGTGCAGTTCGGGGACGGCTGGTGGGTCGGCTTCTACGAGGTCGCGGCGTGGACCGTGCTGGCGGCCGCACTCGCGGTGAGCACCATCCCGACGCTGGCGCTGAAGTCGGTGTCGGTGGCGCCGCAGGCCGCGGCCGGGCTGCTCGTGCTGGTGGCGCTGGCCGCCGCGTTGCTGGTGACCTACCCGCTGATCCTGCTGCTGGTGCTGGTCGCGGTCTATCTGGCGCACATCCCGTTCGCCTGGCATTCGCAGCGCTGGGTGGCCGCGCGGCCGGAGACCTGGCAGCACAAGCCTGCCGAGCGCCGGGCGCAGCGGCGAGCACAGCGGCGCATCCCCCGGCCCGCGATCCGAGGTTCCAGCGCCAGGCTGCGGCTGCGCAGGCCGGAGGCCGAGCCGGTGGAGACACACGAAGGCTGATCCGGGCCGCCAGCCGGCTGCGAGGACGAGCGATCCGGGAGGAAACGGCGATGGACCAGGACGGGCTGCGCACCTTCGAGGCGCATCGTCGGCGACTGTTCGCGCTCGCCTACCGGATGCTCGGCTCGGCGACCGAGGCCGAGGACGCGGTGCAGGAGACCTACCTGCGCTGGGACGGCGCCGACCGGGCCGGCATCCGCTCCGCCGAGGCCTGGCTGACCACTGCCGTGGTCAACCTGTGCCGCACGTGGCTGGTCTCGGCCCGCGCCCGCCGGGAGAGTTATGTCGGGCCTTGGCTGCCCGAGCCGGTGCCCACCTCGCAACTCGGTCCGCTCGAGACCGTCGAACAGCGTGAATCGGTGTCCCTCGCGCTGCTCACCGCGCTGGAGCGGTTGAACCCGCTCGAACGCGCGGTGTTCGTGCTGCGCGAGGCCTTCGGCTATCCGCATCGGGAGATCGCGGAGATGCTGGAGGTCTCGGAGGCGGCCTCCCAGCAGGCACTGCACCGTGCGACCGAACGGGTCAGGCGCGGCCGCCCCCGGTTCACACCGTCCGACGCGGACACGCGGGCGCTGCTGGAACGCTTCCTCGAAGCCGCGAGCACCGGGGATGTCGAGCGGCTGCGGTCGGTGCTGTCGGCGGACGCCACCGCCGTCGCGGACGGCGGCGGCGTGATCAACGCCGCCCGGCGGCCGGTCGTCGGTGCGGACCGGGTGGCCCGCTACCTGGCCGGTCTGGCGCGGTACGGCCTGCCTGGCATGGTCCTCGGCCTCGAAGAGGTCAATGCCGCGCAGGCACTGGTGGTTCGGGTGGAGGGAATGCCCATGCTGGTGATGAGCCTCGAGGTGCGCGACGGCGCGATCGAGGCGTTCCGGCTGTCGGTGAACCCTGAGAAACTGACCTACTACGCCCGCGTGACCTCGTCTGCGCTGTGATCGGTCGCGCCGGGTAACGGCCGTCCAACAGTTTCGCGTCGAGCCCGCGCCCGCGGTGCGAAAGGGCGCAGAATCGACCACATGGCCGAAGGGGCGTTTCCCGACGTTCGCTGGGGGCGCGAACCGAGTCCGATGATCGGCAAGACGATCACCGCGCTGGCGTCCTCGCGCGTGGGCGCCCGGACTCTCGGCAAGCTGAAGGGGCTCGACCAACGGCTCCTGGAACGAAGCCACGGCAAGTACACGATCTTCGGCCCGATCGGCCTGCCACTGCTGTTGCTGACCACCATCGGCCAGAAGTCGGGCGCTCGCCGGACCACGCCGTTGGTGTACGTGCGAGAAGACGATCGGCTCTTTCTCATCGGCAGTAATTACGGGCAGGCGTGGCATCCGGCCTGGACGGGGAACCTGCTGGCGAATCCGCAGGCCTGGGTGCGCATCGGCGACCAGGAGATCCCGGTGACCGCCACCCTTGTCACCGGGGCCGAGTACGACCGCATCTTCGCGATGTTCTCCGATCTCGCCGGCGTCTACGACGCCTATCGGCGGCGCACCGACCGGAAACTGCGCATCTTCTCGGTGTCTCGCCGCTGATCCGAGCCGAAGCGCGCGGCCTTTCCTGCGGGGAGTTCGTATGGGTGGGCCGATCCTCGGCAACGGTCGCGCGTTCCGGCCTACCGCTACCCCGTCGCGCCGCGCGTGGGCGCCCGGCCGTGCCTCGTTGCCGAGCAGGCTGTGACGCAGCTCATCGCGGCGGTGCGGTATGCCCGGTCAGATTCGGCGGGGCTGTCCGGTCTAGCTGAGGAAGGCGGACGGAAGGAGCCCTCATCATGACCGGAGAAGTGCATCGGATCATCGTGCTCGGCGCGGGATACGCGGGTCTGGCCGCGGCGCGGGCACTGCGGCGGGCGCGCGGCGCGCGGGTGACCGTGGTGGACGCCAGGGCGGAGTTCACCGAGCGGGTGCGGCTGCATCAGCGGGTCGCCGGGCAGAAGCTGCGCCGGTGGGATCTGGCCCGGGCGCTCGAGCGGCACGGGGCCGAGTTCGTGCGAGCCCGCGTGACAGATCTGGACCCGACAGCGCGCACGGTGCGCCTGGACACCGGCGACACGCTCGAATACGACACGCTCGTGTACGCGCTCGGCAGCATCGCGCCGAATCACGTTCCCGGCGTGGCCGAGTACGCCAGGTCGGTCGCCACTCCCGAGGACGCGCGGTGGCCTGTCGGAGGAGGAGAGGCGATGGCCGCCGGGCCGATCGCCGTGGTGGGCGCGGGTGCGACGGGCATCGAGCTGGCGGCCGAATTGGCCGAGTCGCACCCGGGGACGCCGGTGCTGCTGCTCGGCGCCGAGGAGCCCGCCGCCTGGCTCGGCGGCCGGGCGGTCGCGCACGTGCGCGGGGTGCTCGAGCGGCTGGGCGTCGAGGTGCGCGCGGGTGCGAAGGTCGTGGAGGTGACCGAAGACGGTCCGCGCCTGGCCGACGGCAGCGTCGTGCCCGCGGCGACCACGGTCTGGACGACGGGTTTCGCGGTGCCTGATCTGGCGGCGCGGGCGGGTCTGGATGTCGACGCGGCCGGACGGATCCGCACCGACGCTCAGCTGCGCTCGACCTCGCACCCGGACATCTACGCCGTGGGCGACAGCGCGGTGGTGGCGGGCCCGGGTGGCCGGGAACTGCGCATGGCGTGCGCGACCGCGCTCCCGGCAGGCGCGCACGCGGGCAAATCGATCGTGGCTGTGTCGCGGGGAGGTCGGCCGAAGCCGCTGAGTTTCCGCTATCACCTCCAGTGCCTGAGCCTGGGCCGCCGGAACGGATTGGTCCACGGCCTGCGGGCCGACGATCGCCCGGCCGGATGGATGCTGCGTGGCAGGCCCGCTGCTGTGGTGAAAGAGCTGGTGGTACGCAGCACGATCCCGATGGCGGGATTGCGCTGACAGGATCGTCAACCATAGGTTGACGTAGGTCATTCGTCAACCTATGGTTGACGAATGACCTCGCAAATTCGCCTCGACGACCTGATCGACGGCATCAAGACCGCCCGTCCCGACAATGTGCTCGAACAACTCTCCGACGCCGTGGTCGTCGGGGATCACCTCGGCGAAGTGGCCGACCACCTGATCGGTCACTTCGTCGACCAGGCCCGCCGCTCCGGCGCCTCTTGGACCGAGATCGGCGCCAGCATGGGTGTCTCGAAGCAGGCCGCGCAGAAGCGCTTCGTCCCGAAGGGGCCGTCCGCCGCGATGGACCCGAAGGACGGCTTCGCGCGCTTCACCCCCCGCGCCCGCAAGGTCGTGGTGGCCGCGCAGGAGGCCGCGCGGGTGAGCGGGCACGCCGAGATCGGCGCTCCCCATCTGATCCTCGGCCTGATCGCCGAGCCCGACGGGCTGGCGATGCGCGAGCTCGCCGGTCGCGGCGTCACCGAGGACGCGCTGCGGGCCGCCGCCACTGCCGCCCTGCCACCTGCCCCGGCCGAACATCCCGAACACGAGACCGGTCTGATCCCGTTCGCCGCCGACGCCAAGAAGGTGCTCGAGCTGACCTTCCGGGAAGCGCTGCGACTCGGGCACAACTACATCGGCACCGAACACGTGCTGCTCGCGCTGCTCGAGGAGGAGCACGGCACCGGGCCGATCAGCGGCCTCGGCGTCGAGAAGGGGGCGGTCGAGGAGCATCTGGTGGAGCTGCTCTCGCAGCTGATCCCCCCTGGCCCCGCGGCCCCCTGAGCGGTCGCGCCTCGGGTGCGCCGACCGGGCGCCCGCGAGCCGGTGTCAGCCCCGCCCGCGCAGTCCGCCGCCCCAGCGCGGCCACTGCGCGCGCGGGGCGGGCGGCGGCAGCAGCGATGCGCGGTCGATGTCGGTGACCAGTAGCGGCAACCGCTCGCGCAACGCGTCCAGGACGCCGAGCAGCTTGCCGCCCCGCGCCGCCTGGTACTCGGTTTCGGCCAGCCCGACGATCTGCAGGAATTCGACCCGCCCGTTGACCGTCTCGATGATGCCCAGCTCCGGGTCGGTCGCGAATCCCACCGCCCGGATCGGTGATTCGGCGTGATCGGCCGCGATCGGCCCGTTGGCCTTGATGGTCTGCCCGGCGGCGAAGCGCTTGCCCGAGGTGAACACGTAACGGGCCAGGTTCTGCATGAACTGCGCCGGCCACACCGGCGCCGGGTCGACATCGATGTCACCGAGCAGCCGGAAGGTGAATTCGAATCCCCAGCCCGACACCGAGGGCTCGCCCCAGGCCTTCTCGTCCAGCTCCGACATGCCGTAGGTGATGTAGTGCCAGTGCGGGACCGGGTCGGTCCGGGCATAGGCCGAGATGCCTTCCAGGGGGTCGGCGCTGCCTACGGTCCAGTGGTGCGAGACCGTCCAGTGTTCGGGTTCGGTCGTTCCGTACAGCTGTGCCAGGACGCCGTCGATCGCGTCCCGGCCGGGTCTCACACTCACGCGGCAACTGTAAGTCGCGCCGGGGATAACGCCGGACGGCCGGTTAAGCTATAGCGATGCCGGATGAAACGGCCGAAGATTCCGACCTGGTCGCTGGGGAACGCCGTATCGACCTGCTGCGCGCGCTGTCCTATGTGGAGACCGAGTCCGGTCCGGACGGCGAATTCGTCATCCACGGTGATCTGCCCCCCGAGGTGGCGCCGCCGTTCATCCGGGCGGTCATGCGCGTGGAGGCGGAGTTGCTGCTCGGCGACGCGGAGATGGTGACCGTCGGCAACGAAGAGCCCCGTACGCCGGAGGAGCGGCGCACCGACGCGTTCGTGGCATTGCTGTTGCGCATCGACGACGGCTTGTAGCGAGGCTGATCCAAACCTTGCACTCTCATCGGGGGAGTGCTAAAAATGGGTTTGGCACTCTCCACGTGTGAGTGCCAGGTCGGGACGGTGAGACCGGGTTTCATCGACACCCTCGGTCGTCCGTCGCGGGCACCGAACCTGGCCAGCGTAAATGGGGCGGCCCAACCGGCGGTCGTCCTGTGTGTCAGCCATACACATGGAGGATCTCAACAACGCCATGGCCAAGACAATTGCGTATGACGAAGAGGCCCGCCGCGGCCTCGAGCGGGGCCTGAACGCCCTCGCCGACGCGGTGAAGGTGACGCTGGGCCCGAAGGGTCGCAACGTCGTCCTCGAGAAGAAGTGGGGCGCCCCCACGATCACCAACGATGGCGTGTCCATCGCCAAGGAGATCGAGCTGGAGGACCCGTACGAGAAGATCGGCGCCGAGCTGGTCAAGGAAGTCGCCAAGAAGACCGACGACGTCGCCGGCGACGGCACCACCACCGCCACCGTTCTGGCCCAGGCGCTGGTGCGCGAGGGTCTGCGCAACGTCGCGGCCGGCGCGAACCCGCTGGGTCTCAAGCGCGGCATCGAGAAGGCCGTCGAGGCCGTCACCGCCCGCCTGCTCGAGACCGCCAAGGAGGTCGAGACCAAGGAGCAGATCGCCGCTACCGCCGGTATCTCGGCCGGCGACGCGTCCATCGGTGAGCTGATCGCCGAGGCCATGGACAAGGTCGGCAAGGAAGGCGTCATCACCGTCGAGGAGAGCAACACCTTCGGTCTCCAGCTGGAGCTCACCGAGGGCATGCGCTTCGACAAGGGCTACATCTCCGGTTACTTCGTGACCGATCCCGAGCGTCAGGAAGCGGTCCTCGAGGATCCGTACATCCTGCTCGTCGGCTCGAAGGTTTCGACCGTCAAGGATCTGCTGCCGCTGCTGGAGAAGGTCATCCAGGCCGGCAAGCCGCTGCTGATCATCGCCGAGGACGTCGAGGGCGAGGCCCTGTCGACCCTGGTCGTGAACAAGATCCGCGGCACCTTCAAGTCCGTCGCCGTCAAGGCTCCGGGCTTCGGCGACCGCCGCAAGGCGCAGCTGGCCGACATCGCCATCCTGACCGGCGGCGAGGTCGTCAGCGAAGAGGTCGGCCTCTCCCTGGAGACCGCCGGCGTCGAGCTGCTGGGCCAGGCCCGCAAGGTCGTCGTCACCAAGGACGAGACCACCATCGTCGAGGGTGCGGGCGACGCGGAGGCCATCAAGGGCCGGGTCGCGCAGATCCGGGCCGAGATCGAGAACTCCGACTCGGACTACGACCGTGAGAAGCTGCAGGAGCGCCTGGCCAAGCTGGCCGGCGGCGTCGCGGTGATCAAGGCGGGCGCGGCTACCGAGGTCGAGCTCAAGGAGCGCAAGCACCGCATCGAAGATGCCGTGCGCAACGCCAAGGCCGCCGTCGAAGAGGGCATCGTCGCCGGTGGCGGCGTGGCCCTGCTGCAGTCCGCTCCGGCGCTGGACGAGCTGAAGCTCACCGGCGACGAGGCGACCGGCGCCAACATCGTGCGCGTCGCGCTGTCGGCCCCGCTGAAGCAGATCGCCTTCAACGCCGGCCTCGAGCCCGGCGTGGTCGCGGAGAAGGTCTCCAACCTCCCCGCGGGCAGCGGCCTGAACGCCGACTCGGGCGAGTACGAGGACCTGCTGGCCGCCGGCGTCGCCGACCCGGTCAAGGTCACCCGCTCGGCTCTGCAGAACGCGGCCTCCATCGCGGCCCTGTTCCTGACCACCGAGGCCGTCGTCGCCGACAAGCCGGAGAAGGCCGCCGCTCCCGCCGGCGACCCGACCGGTGGCATGGGTGGCATGGACTTCTGAGTCCTGCCGCACGGCAACCTTTTTCGACCGGAGGCCGGTCCATCCGCAAGGGTGGGCCGGCCTTTCGGCCGTTTTCGGCGTGGCCGTCGACTCAGCTGAATCGTTTCCGCTCCGACCGCGGCCGCCCCGGCTAACGTTGGCTTGTGGGACGGACCCGCCACAGTCCGGCCCGCTTTCCGATCCGCTGGCGTGCAGGACCGCGCTGCTGGAGGTAGCCGATGCGGCAACCGCAGGACCCGATCGCGGTGGTGACGGCCGCCCTGGTGGCGATTTCGGCGCTCGCGCTGGTGTGCCCGCATCCGTGCGCCACCCGAGGCAGGATCGGGCACGCGGTGATGTGCGTGGCGATGGCCGCCATGCTGGCGCCCGCCTACGACCCGCTCGGCCCACTGGTGTGGGCGCTGCTGCTGGGCGGGCTCGGCTGCTGGCTGGCCGACACCCCCGTCCCCCTCGCCCGCCGCCTGCCACTGATCGCCGACCTGACCCTCATGGTGGTACTGCTGCTGTCGAACTCGCCGGCGCCCGGCACGGATTCACCCGCCGCCACCGCTGCCGCACACCATCACGCCCCCACGGCAGGACCGGATTGGATCTCCCTACCGATCCTGGCGGTGACCGCGTGGGCGCTGCTGCGGGTGCATCTGTGGCGAGCCGGACGCGGCACTCTCACCCACGACCGTTCCACGACGAGCCTCGTCGCGGGCGTATCCATGACAGCGGCCATGACCATCATGGGCGTCACTCACGCCCTGCACCTCTGATGATCGGCAGCCCGGCAGGATCGTCGCAGGCGCCCGCCTGCGCGCCGACCGGTGACACGGAGTTCTGAGGTGCGTACCCATCACCTCGGCACGGGCCGGAAACCGGTCTCGCCGATCATGATCACGCATGGCTGATTCAATACACCGGCCTTGTAGACGGCTTCGTCGAGGTGGGTCGACATCAAGAGCATCCACGTCTGCCACGGGGTGCCCGCGCCCACCGGCCCTCCCGTATTCGCCGCGAGCCGCAGGTAGTAGTCGTGGAATTCCTGGTCGGTTACCACAAAGGTCAGCGGGGGCTCCACCGGTGATTCGCCGATATCCGTGATCTGCAACCGACCCGCGTCATCGCGGCTTATCCGATATCCGGAATCGGCACCGGCACGAATAACCGAATCGGCGCAGGCTGTGCCGATCAAGAGACCGCTCGTGTCGCCATCACCATGTCGCGGTAGGGCAGACGAACAATCGGGTGGTCGGCGATCCCGAGCTGCTCCTCGATGCGGTTGAGCTGGAGGCTTGCGGCATCTGCGTCAGTTGCGGTGATCTCCGTTTCGACGAAAGTGCCTGCGTGGACGACGGTGTCGATGCTGACAACGGCGGCACCGTGATCGGCATGCTTGTAGGTGGTGCGCGACTTCTCGACTCGAACGAGTTCGATCATGCCGATCGCGGTGAGTAGCTGGTTGGCGGCTGCGGCTTGATCGGCGTCGCTGAGCGCCACGTTGGTTTCCTGCTTGGAAATGATGTCGTCTGCGCTGTGCGTCGAGACGTCGGACGGCGGCTTGTAGGTGATCTCGGCGAAGCCATTGCGTTGCCGAACTCGCAGGCATTCGACAGTTTCCATGTAGTCGACATCAGGCCGGCTGTAGTAGGTATCGACTTCGGTGAGCTGTCCGGCTTCATGGAAGCCGAGTTCGAGGAGCCGCCGACGAAGGCGGTCGGGATCGTGGAGCTCGCGTTTGCGCTCGACCTCGATGAGGTGCATGGGCTGGTTCATCCTCTCGTGTGGATAGCAGTGTGGACGCGGGCGAGGTTGGGTTTGGAGCAGTGGTGGCGGATTGTCCCGAGGGCTTGTTGTAGTGCTTCGGAGTCGGTGACGGGGAGATTCTGGAACAAGACCATCTGCTTGGCGTCGCTGAGCGGGTTCGGCAGGCTGTTGCTCAGGAACCTGTTGTAGTACTTGCGCTCTCGGGAGAAGACATCGGTGGGTTGTACCGGCATCAGCACTGTAGGGGTTTCGGACCCGCTGTCGACGGACCGGACGGCGAACGCCGTCAGAAGATCATCGGCGGTCAGGTACGCATAGGTCTCCCGGCCCTCGCGCTCGAGCCAGTTGTCCCAGACCTGTGCGCACGCGGCATCGCGGTCGACCGAAGCGAGGAAGACCTGGAGTGCGACATCGGTGACGGCGTCGAAGATGTCGCCGTCGATGACGTGATGGTCCCCGTACGACTCGCTGACCGCCTGGATGTTCGCACGGTCGATGGCGGAGATTCCTCCGCTCTCGGTGAACTCGAAATGCACTCGCTTGTGACCGGTACGGAAGTCGATCCAGTCGCCTGCGAGCTGACCGTCGAGCACGGGAGTGAATCCCAATATGCCGGAGCGCCATACGTGATCGCGAAGGGTTATGTAGTGACGTTGGGTCTCACGAAACACTCCGATCGGCGCGTGGACAACAGCACATACCTGCGGGTCGAGTTCGGTAGCAGGGACTATCCGCGAGTTCTGGCGGATGATGATCTCATCATCGTGATGGTGGTAGGGATGGGTGCCGTGCCGGAGGTAGTGCGGCAAGAACAGCCGGAGGAACCGCAGCCACGACGGTGCGTTGTAGGACTGCACGGCCTGCTCGTGCAGTGATCGGGCGGCCACCGCGTACACGTCTCGATAGACGAAGAACCCGTACGGCTTCAACACTCGGGGAAAGGTGCGGATCAGGCTGTGCAGGCCGCTGTAGGCCCCGCCGTAGGAGTAGACCTCGTGTAGGAGGGCCGAAGCGCTGACTACGTCGACCGGTTCGCTGATCAATGCGGCGATATCCTGCGCCCAACCATGGACCAGCGTGCATGTGCCGACTGCGCGGAAACGATCGATGGCCCGGTTGAGCGAGTGCGAACTGACTTCCGGTGCTTCGACGAGGGTCAGGCGGATATCACGCGGCTGTGTCTCCAACTGGGATGCCAGAAAGTCGACAGCTGCCCCGCCGCCGGGGCCGATCTCGACGACATGCGGATTCGGATCGGCCACGCGGTCGAGGGCGCGTTGAACGAGGAGGCCCTTCTCTTGTCCGTGGTCGTTCGTGGCTACGTCGAGGTAAGTCGACTCGGACTTGTGTTGATGAGCAAACAGATTCGGTGGTCCGATCATTGTGTCTCGAGGAGTCCGGGTAGTGGCGGGCAACCGGCCCGCGCGGTGGTGTCGGGCATCTGTGGGGGTGGTTGCGGCATGCCCGCCCGCTGTTGCGTTCTTCATCGACGGCTCCACGAGGTGCCGAGTTTCACGGGGGTCTTCGATCCTCGTGCGCAGGCGCGGCCGCAACCCTGGTGCCTGGATGTGACTGCGGTCTTCGTTTCCGCCGCAGCGCATTTCGCTGATCTCTCATGATGACGGTGCGACTCGGACAGGGATGCCGCCCTGTGGTCGTGGTTCATCTTCCCCATGCTTGTCAGCCCCCGGTCGACTACTTCGTGTGGTGAGTTCAGGGAACCATCGGCCGCGCCTGAGAAACACTGATTCTCGTCCACAGCACGTCCACAATGGGGTTACATTCGACCGCATGGACAGTCACGCCGCGATCGTCGGTGCGCAGCTCCGAGCGGCCCGGGAAGCTGCTGGTATGTCACTGGCAGCGCTGGCCGGCCAGATCCACTACAGCAAGTCGATGCTCTCCTATTTCGAGACCGGGCAGCGCACGCCGACGCCAGATGTCATAGCGTGGTACGAACAGCGGTTCGGCGGCATGCAAGACGCGGTTGCCACCCTGCTCAACCTTGGAAAGGCTGACGTGGAACGGCGCTCATTTCTTCGGGTCGGCTACTCCACAGCACTCAGCTCATCCGTCCTGCTACCCGGATGGCTCGATCCGGCCGTCGCCACACCGGCGAGGAAAGCAATCGGGATCCGCCACGTCGGTGAGGCCGACGTAGCCGCAGTCCGAGACGTCATGCTCGTGTTCTCCCAGATGGACCAGCGGTTGGGCGGCGGGCACGGGCGCACGGCTGTCGTTCAGTACCTGACCAACGAGGTAACCGGGTACCTCAACGGCGCGTACGCGAGCGATCAGGTTCGTCGTGACATGTTCTCCGCAGCAGCAGAATTGACGTATCTGGCGGGTTGGATGGCGTTCGACAACGACGAGCATCCGGCTGCCCAGCGCTACTTCACGACATCGACCAAGCTCGCCGCCGAAGCAGATGACGCACCATTGACCGGGCATATCCTGCGCGCCATGGCACACCAGGCTATCGATCTCGGGCACCCTCTGGAAGGGCTGCAACTGGCCGAAGCGTCGGTGGCTGGCGCTCGCTACCGAACTGCTTGTCCGCGCGAGCGAGCGCT
Organism: Nocardia higoensis; assembly: GCF_015477835.1. Classification (NCBI taxonomy): domain Bacteria; kingdom Bacillati; phylum Actinomycetota; class Actinomycetes; order Mycobacteriales; family Nocardiaceae; genus Nocardia; species Nocardia higoensis. The sequence continues at coordinate 107,257 of NZ_JADLQN010000005.1, forward strand.
GCTGAAGGTCGTGCACGCCAAAGCGTTGAGCGCGGCAGGTCGCCCCGCCGAATCGGCGAGAGCGCTTCTCCAGGCCGAGAAGGACTTGGCGGATGCATCCACTCGCGATCGAGAGCCGACACGGGTGTTCTTCTTCTCCGAAGCGAGCCTCGCGCACGAAACGGCCTGCGCACTGCGTGACGCGGGCGATCTGAGCGGAGCCGCTGAACAGTTCGAGCGCAGTGTTCGCAAACGTCAAGCTACCGCGTTCACGCGTACACATGCGGTGACCCTCGGGTACCTCGGAACAGTGCAAGCGCGCGCTGGGAGTATCGAACAAGCTTGTGCCACTTGGTCTTCTGCGCTGGCTGCGATGAGCGGGGTGCAGTCGGGGCGCACACGCAACATCGCACGCGACATCCGCGCGACTGTGGCACCGCACCTCAACCGACATATCGCCGGTGTGCGTGAGATCGACGACCAGGCAACGGAGTACCTGACCGTGAGTAGCAGATAGGGCAGAAGGACGCATGACAGACGAAGTGTTCGAGGTTGTTCCCGTCGCGCACGTGGTGGGTGGTCGCCGCGAACCGACCGATGATCACTGGGGCGGAGCCGAGGCGATCATTCGCATCGATGACAGCAGGTTCACCGAAGAGTCGGTGCAGGGTCTCGAAGAGTTCAGCCACCTCGAAATCGTGTTCCGATTCCACCTCACCGATCCCGCTGACCTGCACTTCGGTGCTCGTAGTGCGCGCGACAATCCGGACTGGCCGAAGGTGGGGATTTTCGGGCATCGGAACATGCGGCGGCTGAACTGGCTCGGTGTCTCGCGCACGCGACTCGTGCGGGTGGACGGTCTGGATCTGCACGTCGCCGAGCTGGATGCAGTCGACGGAACGCCGGTACTGGACATCAAGCCGTGGTTCGCGGAGTTCGGACCGCGTGGCGAGTGTCGTCAGGCGGCCTGGTCCACCGAGATGCTGAAGGACTACTTTTAGCTAAAATCTCTCTGCGAGCGACACCGCGGGGGAGGAACTGGATGCCGATCATAGATTCGAGACTGCTCGACGCTGCCCGGAAGTCGGTGAACTTCGGCTCGTTGGCCGCGATCGAGCCGCTGCTGACTATCTATGGAGCGGGCGCCGAGTCAAGTGTCTACACCGACCCGAACGGTGCGCTGATCAAGTGCCGCCAGTTCGGTGAGGTGCTCGCCGAGCAGCTGATCCGGCGCAGCGGCACCCGCTTCAACGGATCCAAGCAGATCGAGCGTATTCAAACCCTCGAGCGCGCGGGGGTGCTGACCCGATTCGCCGCCGATGCGCTGCACGACATCCGTCGGACTGGCAACGAGGCTACTCACAGTCATCTGTTCAACGTACGCGCAGCACTGCGGACAGTGGAGCAGTGCTGGCAGCTCGGCGACCTGCTACGGCTGGCGCTGTCCCCGGACGATCAGAAGCCCTGCAGCTTCATCGCGCCGCAGCCTCCGGCGCCGCCGCAGGTCGTCGAGGCCGACGATCAGGCCCAGCTTGACGAGATCAACGCGAGGCTCGCCGCCTCGCAGACCAAGCTGACCGAGACGTTGACCGTGCTCGACGCCGCTACGACCGTGCAAGCGGCCGAAGCCGACGCACGTCGAGCCGCCGAGCAAGAGCTTGCGAACGCGCGGCAGCGCGAGCAGGAGGTTGCCGCGCGTCTGGCCGCCCTCGAGAAGCAGCTCGCCGCGCTGCAGGATTCGGGTGCACTGGCCTCCGCCGAGCCGGCGAAGGTGTCGGCCGCCAGCGGCAGCTCCTTCTCCAAGGCATTCCGTCGCCGTCCCCCACTCAACGAGGTGCAGGCGCGTCGCGCCATCGACGCTCAACTCGTCGCGACGGGCTGGGTCGTTCAGGACTATGTCGATGTCAATCCGGCAGCGGGGGTCGGGGTGGCGGTGCGCGAGTTCCGTCTCGCTACCGGCTATGCCGACTACGTGCTGTATGTGGATAGCAAGATCGTCGGCGTCATCGAAGCCAAGCGGGAGGGCACCGCCCTCATCGGTGTTGAGCACCAGACCGCTAAGTATGCAAGAGGATTGAGGAAGTCGGACCAGCTCGCGGCCTGGCGGCAGGACGAGCCACTACCGTTCTGCTACGAATCCACCGGTGTGGAGACCCGGTTTACCAACCGGCTCGATCCGAGGCCGCGGTCGCGTGAGGTGTTCACCTTCGCAAGACCGCAGACGATCAGGGCGTGGATGCACCAGGCCGCCGCCCGCCCAGAGGCGCCGACCTTCCGTGCTCGACTGCAGCACCTTCCACCGCTCGATCCGAAAGGGTTGCGCCCGAATCAGATCCAGGCCATCAACGGAATAGAGAGGTCCCTCGCGACCAGTCGCCCTCGCGGCCTGGTGCAAATGGCCACCGGGGCGGGCAAGACCTTCACTGCTGTCACGGCGAGCTACCGGCTCATCAAGCATGCGGATGCCTCGAAGATCCTGTTTCTCGTCGATCGCAACAATCTGGGTGAGCAGGCCCAGTCCGAGTTCGACAACTACGTACCGATCGATGACGGCCGCCGTTTCGGCGACATCTACAACGTACAGCGCCTGGCCGGCCGCGTCGTGCTCGGTTCGACGAACGTCGCGATCTCCACCATTCAGCGCCTATTTCTGCTGCTACAGGGCAAAGACTTGCCCGACGCCGATGTCGACGACGATGTGGATGGCGATACCTCCGAGCCGGAAGCGCCGGTGGATGCCGTTTACAACCCGAACGTGCCGCCGGAGACGTTCGACCTGATCATCGTCGATGAGTGCCACCGTTCCATCTATGGGCGCTGGCGTGCGGTGCTCGACTACTTCGATGCCCCGATCATCGGGCTGACCGCAACCCCGACGAAACAGACCTTGGGTTTCTTCGATCAGAATCTGGTCAGTGAGTACACCTACGAGGAGTCGGTGATCGACGGGGTCAATGTCCCCTTCGACGTCTACCGGATCCGCACGGCGATCACCGAGTCGGGCGCCACGATCGAGGCGAAGACCGTTGTCCCTGTCCGTGATCGCCGGACCCGGGCCCAGCGCTACCTCGAACTCGACGACGACTTCTCCTACACCGGCGAGGCGATCGGCCGGGACGTGATCGCCGAGGACCAGATCCGCAGTGTGCTCGCTACCTTCCGGGACCGCCTTTACACCGAGATCTTCCCTGGCCGATGGGCAGTGCCCAAAACACTGATTTTCGCCAAGACCGACGCCCACGCCGACGTGATCGTCGAGCAGGTGCGCGAGGTGTTCGACGAGGGCGCCGACTTCGCCGCCAAGATCACCTACAAGTCGAAGGGGGAAGGCAGGGATCCCAAGCGGTTACTGCAGGATTTCCGCAACAGCCCCTCGCTGCGGATAGCGGTGACGGTGGACATGATCGCCACTGGCACCGACGTGCGCGCCATCGAGTGTGTCCTTTTCCTGCGGGCAGTACGCTCAGCGGTGTACTTCGAGCAGATGAAGGGACGCGGCTCCCGGATCATCGGAGCCGACGACTATGCCGCGCTCACCCCGGACGTCGCCAAGGGGCGCACGAAGGATCGGTTCGTCATCATTGATGCGGTCGGCGTCACCGAGTCACCCCTGGTGGACGCGACCCCGATGGAGCGAGTGCCGTCAGTTTCGCTTAAGAAGCTGCTGCAGAAGGCGGGCGCCCTCACGATCACTCCCGACGAGGCCTCCAGCCTGGCGGTGCGGCTGGCGAAGTTGGCCTCGCAGCTCGACCCGGTCGAGTCTGCGGAGCTGGCCGAGGCAGCCGACGGTATCGGGCTGCGTGAGATCGTCAAGCGGATCGCTGCCGCCAGCGACACCGACGCCGTGCTGGCAGCGGAGCAGCGGGGCGGGCAGACGGAGGTGGCTGAGCAGCTGCACAAGGGTCTGGCCCCGCTTTCCGGCAATCCGGGACTGCGGCAGGCCATCCTCGACATCCGCAGGAAGAAGGACCTGATCTTCGACCAGGTCAATGCGGACACTCTGCTCGGCACCGAGCGCATCGCGTATGGGGGCGGCACCCACGAGCCGATCCGCTCGTTCCGGGAATACCTCGCCGAGCACCGCGACGAGATCACAGTGCTCCAGGTATTGCACGGCAGTGCGCCGGGGCGCCCCACCTACGCCGAGCTTGAGGCCCTCGCAGAGCAGGTGGCGCGGGTACCCGCGATCGGCAGTATCGAGACCCTGTGGCGCGCATACGCCGACCTCGGCGAACTGGCCGATCCGGAGCACCGCGTCGAGGTCCCTGACCTGGTGTCCATCCTGCGCTTCGAGCTTGCCAAAGATGTTGGTGCACCGGATCATTTGAAGATTCAGCCATTCGCCTCCTTAGTGGAGGACCGGCTCGCTGCCTGGCTGGCCGAGCAGCAGCGGCGGGGCGTCGAGTTCACCGATCGGCAGCACCGATGGCTAGGAACCATCGTGGACGTGGTGAAGACGAATATGGTGGTCGAGGTCGCGGACCTCGACCGGATCCCGTTCAGCGACCTCGGCGGCAGCCAGCGGTTCGCGGCCGACTTCGAGATCACGAGCAGAGAGGCGGCCTTGCAGTTGCTGGATGAGTTGAACACGGAGCTGATTGCGTGAGGGAGCGTACGTTGCCCACAGGATGGGTGTGGACGACACTTGGGGAGGCGACGATTGTCTCTCCAAGGGATCCCGCCCTCGATCCCGCCGCACCATTCGTCACGATGAGCGCGGTCGAAGTAGGGCAGCGCTATCCGCTTTCGTATGAGCAACGCGGGAGCCGCTCCGGGGTTCGCGCTCGCGGCAATGATGTGCTTTTCGCGCGAATCACACCCTGTCTTGAGAACGGCAAGGTTGCTCTGTTGCCGGACGGTGTTGAGCGTGTCGGCGGCAGCACCGAATTTATCGTCGTTCGCCCAACGTCCGTAGTCGATCCCGTATTTCTCTACTATTGGTGTTTGCACCCGGATGTACGGGATGACGCCCAGCATCAGATGTCCGGTGCCACGGGACGTATGCGACTTGCTGGGGGTGATCTGGCTAAGTTCAATTTCCCTCTCCCTCCGCTCGCCGAACAGCGCCGCATCGTCGAGTCCCTCGAAGACCATCTTTCCCGCCTGGAAGCAGCAGAGCTGACGCTGCGAAAGGCGAAGGCGAGGGTCGCTAACCTAAGTGGAAAGACGATCAACTTCTCGTACGGAATCGCAACGTCTGCCACTGACATCGCCTCGCCACCTACGCTGGCTGATGTCGTCGACGGAGCGCTTCCGCATCTTCCGGCATCGTGGAAGTGGTGCCGCCTCGGCGAACTCGCCGAAGTCGTCGGTGGAATAACCAAGGATGCGAAGAAGCAGAGCGACGAGTCCCATCCGCTTCATCCGTACTTGCGTGTCGCGAATGTTCAGGCAGGCCACCTAGTTCTCGACCACCTCACAGAGATCCGGGCAACGCCGAAGCAGATCGAGAAATTGACCCTCCGCCATGGTGATGTTCTCCTGAACGAAGGCGGCGACCGTGACAAGCTGGGGCGTGGGTGGATCTGGGAGGACCAGATCCCGAACTGCCTGCACCAGAATCACGTTTTTCGGGCGCGGGCCAACCGTAAAGAGATCGACCCGCGACTGATCGCATGGCACGCGAACTCGTTCGGCCGGTCCTGGTTCATGCGTAACGGAAAACAGAGCGTGAACCTGGCGTCTGTCAGTTTGACGACGGTCAAGGCTTTTCCTGTTCCGGTACCTCCGCCAGAGGAACAGGAATCAATCGTTGAACGTATTACCGCGGCCTTGGACGCGCAGTCGCGACTTCAGTCGGCAATCGATGTCGCGCTGGCTCGTTCCAACGCTCTCCGCCGCTCCCTCTTGCGCGCCGCCTTCAACGGCGAGCTCGTCGATCAGGATCCCACCGACGAACCCGCCGATATCGCGCTCACGAGCAGCGGTCGGCCAGCGCCGCCTCGTCGTAGGAAGCCGGTGGCCGCGAGATAACCCGTTGCGAGAATCGTCGTGTGTGAAGCCTGTCAGGTGCGCGATCTTCGCCCCAGCTGGTCGGGAATGAGGTCCGCACGGGTGGCCTGGGAGCGCACCGGCTAACCTCGACCGGTGAACAATGCCGCTGAACTTCGCCGCCTTGTCGACAAGCTCTGGAGCTACTGTGATGTCCTGCGGGATGCCGGAGTTTCCGCCATCGACTATGTCGAACAGCTCAGCTACCTGTTGTTTCTGAAGATGGCGGACGAGCGTCAGCGGAACTCCATCAACCCGGTTCAGATCCTCCCCCCGCACCTGGACATCTCCTGGGAGCGGCTCATAGAGCTCGATGGTGTCGAACTGGAGCAGGAGTACCGCCGAGTCCTGAATGAGCTTGGCAAGGAGACCACCAATCTCGGCGTCATCTTCCGTAAAGCGCAGAACCGGATCCAGGAACCCGCGCTGCTGCGCAAGCTCGTGGTGGACCTGATCGGGTCGGAGAATTGGTCGAGCATCGGTGGCGATCTCAACGGCGACGCCTACGAGGGGCTGTTGCAGAAGTCCGCGTCCGACGTCAAGTCGGGTGCGGGCCAGTACTTCACGCCGCGCACCTTGATCCACGCCATGGTCGAGGTGATGCGTCCGACGCCGGCGGACACCATCGTCGATCCTGCCTGCGGAACGGGCGGCTTCCTCCTCGCCGCGGTCGAGTACCTGAGTGCTCACTATGGCGACTCCATCTCCCCTGCCCAGAGGGTCGCGCTGAGCGAGGGCCGAACCGTCCGTGGTGTCGAACTCGTCGATGCCACCGCCCGGCTCGCGACGATGAACATGTTCCTGCACGGTATCGGGCAAGCTACCGGGGAACCGGTGATCGACGTGCACGACGCGCTGGCGACCAAGCCCGCCCGTCCGGCATCTATGGTGCTGGCCAATCCGCCATTCGGGAAGAAATCGTCGATCACCATCGTCGGCGACGACGGCCGGGCCGAACGCGAAGACGTCGCCTACAACCGTCAGGACTTTTGGGTCACGACCACCAACAAGCAGCTCAACTTCATCCAGCACATCGCGTCGTTGCTCACGATCGACGGGCGTGCCGCGGTAGTCGTGCCGGACAACGTGCTGTTCGAGGGCGGTGTGGGTGAACAGATCCGACGGCGGCTACTCAAGGAATACGACGTCCACACGCTGCTGCGACTGCCCACCGGGATCTTCTACGCAGGCGGGGTCAAAGCAAACGTATTGTTCTTCGACCGGAAACAGGCTCGCCCGAGTCGACCATGGACGGACAAGCTGTGGGTGTACGACTTCCGCACCGGTGAACACTTCACCCTCAAACAGCGGCCGCTGCGCGAGGAGCATCTCGCCCCGTTCATCGAGGCGTTCAACGCCGATGATCGATCCGCTCGCGTGGAATCCGAACGGTTCAAGCCCTACACCTATGACGAGCTGGTCGCCCGCGACAAGGCGAACCTCGACATCACCTGGCTCAAAGATCCCGCACTGACCGACACCGATGATGGGGTGCCGCCGGAGATCATCGCCCAGGAGATCGTCGATGACCTGAGCGCCGCTCTCGCCGAGTTCTCGGCCGTCGCCGATGCGTTGGCGGCCCGCGCTGCCGAGATCGCCGACCGCGACTGATCCAGCGCGGCCAGCGGTGTCACGGCGTCATGTAGTCGGCTGGTCTTCGGTCTCGGGAACGGCTGGATTCATTGGGACTGCGCCATCGATCTCAACCGCCACACCGGCTCCCTACCCCCTGAACAGGGCGCCGAACCGATCGTGCACCTGCCGACCCTGCCCGCTGATGGCCAGACCGGACATCATGGGTCGGGCGACTCGGCGGGGAGATGCTGGAGATCACCGACCGGGCAGTACTCGTGAAAGGCTGCCGGAAGGCCGACGAAATTTCCTCCAGCACAACCTCGGGTATCAGGTCAACGACATCATGCGTCCGCATCACATCGGCAGGCATGGGCGCGCGGACATCGGCTGGGCCGATTCTCAGGAGGCAACACGATGATCGTTCCCGTCCCACTGCGAGGCAGAGAATTCGCCGTCGTCGATGTCGAAGGCAACGGTCAGACGCCACCAGAGATCATCGAAATTGCGATCCTGCCCGTGTCCCGCGACGACGTGGTTGTCCAGGAGATGCGGTCCTGGCTCATTCGCCCTGTCCGTCCGATCACCCCCGTCGTCACCCGCACGGTCCACGGCATCACCAACGGTGATGTCGATGGCAAGCCGACCTGGGCGGAGGTATCCGAACAGATCAGTGGCGCGCTGACCGATCGAATTCTCGTCGCCCACAACGCGAACGTGGAGCGGCGGGTGCTCTCGGAGCACTTGCCCGGATGGGCGCCGCCGATGGTGCTGGACACCCTGCGTCTGGCCAAGGCGGTATGGCCCGGCCTGGCGGTGGCTACGCGCTGGAGAGGCTGGTCACCCACGCATGTCTCGACGGAAACGGTGTCGCGGACCAGGGGCCTCATCGCGCCGGATGGGACACGTGGGCGACCTGGCAATTGCTGGTTCGCTTGACCGAGGAGAGCGGACTGAACTGGGACCAACTCGTGCAAGCCGCTGCGCCGGCCGAGTTCATCCCGCCGAGAGAACCAGAAGGGCGATTGTGGTGAGGGCCGCTTTCGTGCGTCCCGTCACGATCGCGGTCACCGGGACGCACTCGACGGGCAAGAGCACGTTTCTCCAGAACTCGTCGACTGCTGCTTTCGACAGCGTCTCCGATCTTCAGCGGCTGAGAAGTCGGATGACTGCCAGCGTCTTGTCGTCGTGCTGTTTGGAGCGCGGGAGTAACCGCCCGTGCGGGTCGATGTCGGCTTCCCAGGCGTGGCATCGGTCCAGAAGTTCACGCAGACCGGCAGAGGATTCCTTGCATACGGCGGGCCATTCGATGCCGAGGGCTTCCAGGGGGTCGCGAGCGCCGTCGGTGGCGACGATCACCCAGGCGACCGAATCGCGCGGGTAGTCGAATCTGAGTGCGTGGTCCGCTGCCGTTGGGTCGGCTTCGGCGATCCAGTAGCCTCCGGTGCGGTTTCGATGGACACGTTGGTGCTGCTGAAGCTTGTGCAGAAACTCGTGATGAGTACGGTCGTAGCCTGATCCGGCGGCCAGTCGGCGCCGGTACTGGTCCGACAGCGGTGTGCTGAGCTCATGCAGCCTGTTATCGGAGCGGATTTCATAGTTCCCGTCCCGGGTACCGACGATTACCGAGCTGTCGCCGAGGAGTAGCGCGGTCACGGTGTCCGGGCCGACATGAACCACGGCGACCGTGCTGGACGGAGAGGCGCCGGGCTGTAGGTGGAGCTTCGCGGCGGTGGCGCGAATTGTCTCTCTCACAGCGGCTCTGGGGTCGATGCCGTAGTCGAGTCGGCAGGTGAGCTCGGGGCCGAAGGTACCGACGTAGCCGGACGCTGTAGGTATGCCGGGGTGGTGTGTGGTTGCTCCGTCGAGCACAGTGACACCGTTCGCGAATACGAGCGCACGGTCCTCGCCGTTGCCGTCCGGCCGCTCGGCGATGGCGATCTCCATGTCGGTCAGACCTCGGTGACGAACGGGCCGGCGAGTATGCGGCTGTCGGTGATCGCGAATTCGGAATCGAAGTCGGATTCGATCACTGCAGCGCTGAAGTGGTTGCCTGGGCTGTAAACCGTGGTCAGGTGCGTATCCAGCCACTGTGCAACGCCGAGTGACCCGATGCTGGTTACTCCCGCGATGTGGACGATCACGCGCCCGTTGTCGACGCGTCGTGCGAGATAGCCGATATCTGTGTGTTCGGAGCTGTCTCGCAGGTACGGGGAGCTGTAGCGCTTCCCGGTGGCCTTCTCGGTGACGTACCAAGTGCCGTCGTCGCTGTCCAAGGTCAGGTGCTCGTCGCTGTCGAGCAGCCGACCGGCCACCGGTGCCGATTTGGGGCCGCAGATGACCACGGTGTCCCCGGCGGGAAGTTCGTCGGTATCGGGATCGATCGAAAATCGGTTCGAGGACAGCGAAAGTCGAAGCAACGTGGCTTCAACCTGCTCTTGCGTGGCTTGGTCGTTCGCGTCGAAATACGGGCGCTCGCGGCCGTCCTCCCTGCCGAATCTGCGCGGTATCCCGACAGCGACCGGACCGACGCCGAAATAGGCCCGCTCCGCAGGCGGCGCGCTGGTCTTGATCTGGCTGATCCGGCTCTTGGTGATCCCCAGCCGCTCAGCGATCTCGGTGTAGCTCAGGCCGCCGAGGTGTGCTTCCTCGATCGCCTCCTTGCGCAACCGCGCGAGTTCGATGGCGCGCTGCTGATACTGCGTGATCAGGTCGGTTGCCCGTTGTCCACGACGAATCGGGTCCGGGTCTGCTCGGACGTGCTCGAACTCATCTGGGGCCACGAGATCGAGTTTAGACGGCCTTGACGGTGCAGAGCGGGCGACGTACGCTCGCAGTTGATACCCCCTAAACCCAACTTCGGCGGACTTGCCTTTCATGTTTAGGGGGGATTAACAGCTCTGGTGCGATTTCGGGGACGCGTCTTGTCGTCGGATATCGCGCCTGGTCATCGACCGTCCATTCCGCTTGTCTGCGAGAGGATCTGAGATGAATGTCCACGATGCCTGGATCGTTCTGGCGGTGTCGCCGCTATGGGCGCTCTGCACGGTCCTGCCGTTCTTGATCAGGTCCAGGCGGTCACTCATGTCTGTCTCTGCGTCAGTCGGCGGAGTCACGACTTGCCCACGTGAGCGCGTTGGCTCCGACGGCCCAACCGGTGCCCGAGCAGTAGGCGTCGAGCATGCCGACCGCTCGGGCGCTGCCCGATACGGCAGGAAAGCGCCGACAACCTCCGCGCCAGCCAGGCGATTCGACGCCACTGCTCCCAGCGGTTGCCCCGTCGGTCGCGGCTCGCCACCTGGTGTCGACAACGCGTCGCGTGTCCCGATCTTCACCGAACAATTCGCATCCGACCCGCACGCCGCATACGCCCGGATGCGAGCACAGTTCGGGCCACTGGTGCCGGTCTGGCTGGCTCCCGGAGTTCCGGCGACGTTGGTGATCGGCTACTGGACCGCGCTGAAGATCCTCAACGATCCCGAACACTTCCCCGCCGATCCCAGTGCCTGGCAGCGCGGCATTCCCCAGCGCTGCCCGATTTTGCCGATGATGCAGAGGCGTCCGAATGCCTTGCGCAGCAGCGGGGTCGAACACACTCGGTATCGCGCGGCCAATGTCGACGCCCTGGGTCGCGTGGATCTGACCGCGCTACGCGCCGTGGTCGAGCGCAGCGCCGTGCGGTTGATCGACGGGTTCAGCACCACCGGCCGGGCCGATCTGCTCGGCGACTACGCGCGCCCGCTGGTCTTCGAGGTGATCGGCGAGCTGATCGGGTGTGACCCCGATATCAGTGAGCGGGTCGCTGCCGGGATGGCGACGATGTTCGACACCACCACTGATGCGGTGAGGGGTAACCGGCTGGCGGTAGCGGCGTTGGGCGAGCTCGTAGCCCGCAAGCGTGTCGAGCCGGGGGAGGACATCACGTCCTGTTTGCTCGCGCATCCTGCCGGTCTGGACGATGCGGAACTGGTCCACCAGCTGTTCACCCTGTATGCGGCGGCGAGCGAGCCGTTGACGAATCTGATCGTCAACACGGTGTCGTTGATGACGAGCCGCCCGGACTTCGGGGGCCGGGTCGTCGCGGGCGAGGTCTCAACCCGTGACGCGCTGAACCATGTGTTGTTCCGTGATCCGCCGTTGGCGAACTTCTGCATGTCCTACCCGCGCCAACCGCAACTCGTCGGCGGCACCTGGCTGCCGGCGCATCAGCCGATCGTGATCAGCCTGGCCGCGGCCAACAACGACCCGGCCGTGATGGGCGGCAACATCTTCGGCAACGAGTCCCATCTGGGCTTCGGTGCGGGTCCGCACCGCTGCCCCGCACGGGCGCTGGCCGAGCTGATCGCCGGTGACGCGATCGATCAACTCCTCGACGTCCTGCCCGAGATCGAACTGGCAGTCCCCGCCGACCGGCTGAGCTGGCGGCCGGGCCCGTTCCATCGGTCCTTGGAAGCGCTTCCCGTCATTTTCACTCCCGTTGCGTCACTGTCCGTTCCGGCCGCCCGCTGAAAGTCAGGCAATCCCTCATGACCGATATACATTCCGCCCCCGCCTCTTCTCCCGCTGCTGCACCGGTCGTGCTGGATGTCACCGGCACCGACATCCCCGGCGAGGCCATCGCCCTGCGTGACCGAGGGCCGTTGGTCCGGGTGGTGCTGCCCGGCGATATCCACGCCTGGGCGGTCACCGACCCCGAGGTGCTCAGGCAACTGTTCACCGACTGGCGAGTCTCCAAAGACGCCCACCGGCATTGGCCCGCATTCCGCTCCGGTGAGGTGCCCCCGGACTGGCCGTTGATCACGTGGGTGTCGGTGCGCAACATGTTCACCGCCCACGGCAAAGACCACCAGCGTCTGCGCAGACTCGTCGGTCCCGCCTTCACCGCCCGCCGCGTCTCCGCCTTGCGCCCGCAGATCAAGATGATCATCCGCAGGCTGCTCGACGATCTCGCTGCCCGACCCGACGGGACGGTGATCGACCTGCGCGAGGACTACGCCGCACAAGTGCCTTTGCGGGTGATCACCGCCCTGATGGGCGTGCCCGCCGACCTCCAGCCACGACTGCGGGTGTGTGTCGACGAGATCTTCTCCACCACTCCGCAGCGTGACCCGCAGGCCACCTTCACCGAACTGGTCGGCCTCCTGACCACGCTGGTAGCGTGCCGTCGCGCCGAGCCGGGGCAGGACATGACCAGCCTGCTCGTCGGCCGCCGCGACACCGGTGACCGTCTCACCGAGGAAGAACTCGTCCATACCTTGCTGCTGGTGATCACTGCCGGCTACGAGACCACCGTCAACCTCATCGACCAAGCCGTTCACCAGATGCTGACCCGGCCCGAACTGCTGGGGCAGCTGCGGGCCGGCACCGTCGGGTGGTCGCAGCTGATCGAGGAAACGTTGCGGTACGCGCCGCCGGTGGCGAACCTGCCGCTGCGCTACGCGGTCACCGATATCGACATCGCGGGCGAGCGGATCGAGGCCGGCGAGGCGATCATCGCCGCGCTCGCCGCCGCCAACCGCAACCCACGCCACCACGATCCCGACACCTTCGACCCCGCCCGCCCGGACACCGAACATCTGTCCTTCGGGTACGGGCCGCACTACTGCCTCGGCGCACCCCTGGCCCGTCTGGAGGCGATCGAAGCGCTGCCCGCCCTGTTCGGGCGCTTTCCCGATCTGACCCTCGCTGTCGATGCGAGCGAGTTGAAACCGTTGCCCAGCTTCATTTCCCACGGCCACCAGGCCCTGCCCGTCTACCTGGACCGGCCACACGGCATCGGTGGGGGACACCGTGGTCACTGACACTCCGCCGTCGTCGCACGCCGGCACGGTCATCCCGCTCGAGCATGCACCCAGTGTGCGCAAACGCCCGGCCCTCACCGACGAGAGCCGTCACGACAACCCGCACTGGCCCACACGATCACCCGAACACGCCGCGAACGCGCTACTGCTCCACGGCGGCTGTGCCTGGCACTGCTCGACCAAGGTCGCCGCCCTCCTGGTGAGCAGGAACGACTACCAGTACTTCCGCGATCGCGGATGGATGGAAGGAAACGCATGGGCACCATCGCTCTCGGATTGCTGAACCTCAGCGTCAGTTCCGCGCCCGAGGCCGACCGCCACACGCTCGTCGAACTCGCCGCGGCGCACGGCTGCACCATCACCCACGTTCTCGACATCGACGAGGACACCTTCATGCCCACCACGCTCATCATCGACAGCGCCCACAAGATCCGCGCTGCGACGATTCTGGCACCGAGCGTGGATCACTTCGGGGCGGCGACCAAAGCGCTCACCCTGGCATGCACATTGATCGTTCCCACGGCCACAATTCCACGTGTTCGCGGCTGGACACCCAACCTTTGACCGACAACCCCTGACCGAGCCTTCAGGTGTCGGCGGCGGAACGGCGGCGTGGACAGGACCCACTGGCTGGTCGGAGAGCGGACGGTGCTCAGGCTGTCGCGGGCAGTCGCAGGCGTTCGGCGAGCTCGTTGAAGATATAGAAATTGGGAATCGTGCCGACCGGGGCGAGCGAAACCCACACGCCGTCGACTTTGATGCGGACCAGTCCGCTGCGCGCGTCGATGAGCTGGATGTGGTCCCAGGAGTAGGACTTTCCCGCGTGGATCAAGGCGTCGAGATTCAGGGCCACGTCGCCGAAATGGGCGGTGTCGCCTTCGTCGATGGTGGTGACGGCGGCGGGCAATTGGGTGGCGGTGATCGCGGATTGGATGGCGCGGGCCCATTCCCGGCCTTCGGCGAATTGGGTTTCGTCGAAGCGGGCCAGGGAGCCGTCGGGGCCGGACATCTCGAGGGAGTATTCGACGTGCGCGGTGTTCTGGAAGGGAATGACCTGCTGGCGCACCTCGGCGGTGTCCCAGCGGAATCCGGCCACCCGTTCGCCTTTTCGGTAGACGGTCATGCCGTGATCGAAAAGGTCGAGGCGGGCGGCGCGGTTTCGATTGTTGAGGTGCCCGCGGTAGAGCGCGAGACCCGCAGGGACCATGGCGACCACGCCGACTACCGCCCCGCCTCCCACCGCGCCGACGGCGGCGGTCATGACGGCGACCGCGCCGAGGCAGGCGGCGACGATTCCGCAACCGCGCACGAACGTGTCACTGACGGGCGCGGCCTGAAATGTCTGCCGGTGTGCGCCGAGATTCAGGTATTCGGCCATCAGGTGCACAAGTTGCGTCAGAGACACCGTGCGCCGAACATCGGTTCCGTCCGCACCGTCCTCCGGCTTTCTCGGAGTGGTCAATCTTTCCTCCATGCGGCGGTCTGCTCCGCGCGAAAGCGTATTCCACGGGCGTCGATACCGCCACCCACGGGGGAACCGCGCATCCGCGTGTCCACTCAATCCGCCAACACGAAGGAGAGTAGAAATCCGGCCGCGGTGGCCATTCCGATCCACCAACCGCCTTCCCGATAGGCCTCCGGCATCAGCGAATCGGCCAGCACCGCGATGGTCGCGCCGCCGGCGAAAGCCTGAACGGTGCCGACGTGGGTTCCGGTGATCGATTCGGAGAGCGCGTGTCCCAGCACCGTCACAGCGACCAGCGCGGCGGTGATGGCGGCCCAGAACCACAGAACGGTGGCGGTGGAAGTCTGCGAGCGCTCGCGCATCAGCGCCGCGCCGCCGATCGCCTCGGGCACATTGCCGACGGCGATGGCGACCAGCAGTGCGATTCCGGTACCGGGGCCGAGGGAGACGCCCAGCGCGGTGCTCTCCGGTATGCCGTCGAGCACTGCGCCGAGCAACAGCGCCCAGCCGATGGTCGCCGGGCCGAGTCTCGTCTCGATCAGCCGATCGGCCACCACGTAGAAGGCGGCGCCCAGCAACAACGCGGCACCCGAGATCCACACGCCGGTCCGCCGGAAAGCGGGTTCGAACAGCTCCATGGAGACCGCGGCGATCATGGTGCCCGCGCCGAACGCCATGAGCGCGCCCAGTCCCGCTTTCGGCAGTGTCCAACGCAGTCCGACAGCCGCTCCGATCAGCAGCGGCACCGCGGCACCGAGTCCGTACAGGAGCGCGGTCAGCATCGGAGGGCCCTCATGGGTCGACAGTAGGACTCGGCTGCCCGATTTGCCCGCCGCCCATGCCGATGACGCGCGGATGGCCGCGGAGGAAAAAATTCTAGAAAACTCCGGCTAAGTCTTTCCCGGTCGCGGGGCAGTCGGTATCGTCCCCCTCGGCAAACAGGTGGTGACGATTCGTCGCACCGCTCGGTCGCCGCCGCTTGGTCGGGAAGTCTGCTGCCCGCCCCGGATCGTGCGGCGGCAACTGTCCATCCTTGCCGGCCGAGAAGTCACCCGACGACCGATCAGCCGGTGCGAGACAACTTTCGGCTAACGCGCGGTGAGTCGGACGTTGGAACGAAGGGCCCGATCCATGACGAGGGGATCGGGCCCTTCGGTATTGTCTGGCCCAATGTCACAGGATGCGAATACGGGACGAATGTATGCCGGGCAACCCGTAGAGGACCGGCAACGCCAGCGGCGTGCGCGTTTTCTGGAATCAGGACTGACGGTCTTCTCGCGCGACGGCTACGCCAACAGTTCGGTGGGCGCCATCTGCAAGGACGCCGGGCTGTCCTCGCGGCAGTTCTACGAGGAGTTCACCGGCCGCGAATCCCTGCTGCTCGAGCTGTACGAGCAGATCGACAAGGAGTCGCGCGACGCCGTGACCGCCGCCCTGGAGGGCAACGCTTCCGCGACCGCGCTGCAGCGGCTGGACGCGGCGGTGCGCGCCTACATCGAGACCATCGGGTCCGATCCGCGCAAGGCGCGTGTCGCGCTGGTCGAAGTGGTCGGTGCCGGACCGAAGGTGGAGAAGTTCCGTCTCGACCTACGTCGCATGTGGGGCGCGCTGCTGGCGAGCGCGACCGAGGACGCCGCCCTGCAGGGAGAGATCCCGCCCGGCGACTACGAGATGCGGGTGCTGGCGATCATCGGCGCGGTCAACTATGTGGTCGATTCGTGGAGCGGGGCCGATCCCCGCCCGCCACTCGACGATGTGATCCGGGTGCTCGGCCGGGTCATCATGGGGGCTGTGCGCGCCTGAGCCGCAACGCGCCCCGGCACGGCGGGCACGGGAGTACCCTGCGCGAATGCGGACCGTTCCCATCCAGATGCCGGACGGCAGCAGCATTCCGGTGCGGCTGATCCCGGCCGAGGGCAGTCATCGGCATCCGGTCACCCTCGACACGCCCCGCCCGGTGATCGTGATCATGCCGGGCCTCGGCGTGCCCGGCGCCTACTACGAATACTTCGCCCGTCAACTCGCGGCGCGCGGGTTCGACGTCGCCATCGGCGAACTCCGCGGCAACGGCGACAGCACGCCCCGCCCCGGCCCCGCGAGCACCTACGGCTACCACGAACTCGTCTCGATCGATTTCCCGGCGATCTTCGGCGTGGTGCGGGAGGAATTCCCCGACAGCACGCCGTATCTGCTCGGTCACAGCATGGGCGGGCAGCTGTCGGTGATGTACGCGGCGCGGGTGCGCGGCAGGCTCGGCGGGCTCATCCTCATCGCCTCCGGCACCCCCTACTACCGCGGCTACCGCGGACTGGCCGGTCCCGGCCTGCTGTTCGGCGCGACCGCCGCCACCCTGACCGCGAGCCTGGTCGGCTTCTGGCCGGGACACAAGATCGACGTGGGCGGTTTCGGCCCGCAGTCGAAGGTGCTGATCTCGGACTGGGCGCGGCTGTCACGCACCGGCCGGTTCGTTCCGGTCGGCGCCGATATCGACTACGAGGAGCGCATTTCCCGGCTGAAACTGCCGATCCTGTCGGTGACCATGGAGGGCGACGAGCTGACCCCGCCGACCTCGGCGCGGCACCTGCTGGCCAAGATGCCAGACGCCGAGGTCACCACCTGGCACGAGCCGAAGCGGCTGGGGCACAACGGCTGGATCCCCGACCCGGCCGGCACCGTCGACCGGATCGAGAAATGGCTGCGGGACCGCTGAGCAGACGGTCCCGCGCCGCTCAGGCCCCCATCAGCATCTGGGTGAAGAACTCGTAGATCAGCGCGGCCTGGAACGCCATCTGCTTATTGTCGGCCGCGCCGCCGTGACCACCCTCGATGTTCTCGTGGTACCAGAAGGTGTGGCCCTGCTCCTCGAGCAGCGCGGCCATCTTGCGGGCGTGGCCGGGGTGCACGCGGTCGTCGCGGGTGGAGGTGGTGAGCAGGATCGGCGGGTACTCGGCGTCGGCGCGCACATTCTGATACGGCGAGTACTCGCTGATGTAGGCCCATTCCTCCGGCTTGTCCGGGTCGCCGTACTCGGCCATCCAGGACGCGCCCGCCAGCAGCAGGTGGTAGCGCTTCATGTCCAGCAGCGGCACCTGGCAGACGATGGCGCCGAACAGTTCCGGGTAGCGGGTGAGCATGACGCCCATGAGCAGGCCGCCGTTGCTGCCGCCGACCGCGCCGAGCAGGTCGGGGGTGGTGATGCCGCGCGCCACCAGATCCCGTGCCACGGACGCGAAATCCTCGTAGACGCGATGCCGGTGCTCCTTCTGCGCGGAAGTGTGCCACTCGGGGCCGTACTCGCCGCCGCCGCGGATATTGGTCATCACCCAGGTGCCGCCGCGCTCGAGCCAGCCCATGCCGGACGCGCCGCTGTAGGCGGGGGTGCGGGACACCTCGAAGCCGCCGTAGCCGGACATGACGGTGGGGCCGGGGGTGCCGCGGCGGTCCCGGTGGCGGATCACGAAGTAGGGAACCTGCGTGCCGTCGTCGGAGGTGGCGAAGAACTGCTCGGTCTCGACGCCCTCGGCGTCGAAGAACTGCGGCTCCTGCTTCAGCATGGTGGTCGGACCGCCCACCGAGCCGGCCAGCAGGGTCGCCGGGGTGGTGAAACCGCTCGTCGTGAGCATGAACTCGTCGCCGCCCTCGAGCGGGTCGAGGTTGATGACGCTGGTGGTGGCCATCGGCGGGGCGTCGGCCAGCGGTTCGATCGTCCAGTCGCCCGGGGTGAGCACGTGCAGCTTGGTCTGTACGTCCTGCAGGGTGATCAGCAACAGGTGGTTCTCGGTCCAGCCGTAGCCGTGCAGGGAGGTGTGGGCGTCGGGGGTGAACAGCACCTGGAATTCGCGTTCCCCGGCGAGGAAGCGCTCGAAGTCGGTGGCCAGCAGCGCGCCGGTCGGGTACGTCCGCCCGCCGACCTCCCACGGTGAGCGCAAGCGCACCAGCAGCCAGTCCTTGTACCAGGATTCGCTGGCATCGGTCGGCACGTCCAGCAGTCGCGGGGTGCCGTCGGGGTCGATCAGGTAGACCTCTTCGTTGAAGAAGTCGGTGGCGCGGCCGACGAAATGCCGCTCGTAGCCGGGGGTGCGGTCGTAGCCCGCCGACACCGCGACATCGCCCGGCTCGCCTTCGAAGACGACGTCGGCCCGCGCCAGGTCGGTGCCGCGCGTCCAGCGCTTGGCGACGCGCGGGTAACCCGAGTCCGTCAGCGACCCCGGCCCGAAGTCGGTCCCGACGTACACCTGGTCGATGTCGATCCAGCGGATCTCCGACTTGGCCTCCGGCAGGACGTAACCGCCTTCCTCGGCCGGGATGAACCGCCGGGTCTCGATGTCGAATTCACGCACCACCTTGGCGTCCGCGCCGCCGCGCGACAGGCTGATCAGCGCGCGATGTTGCTGGGGGCGCAGCACGGCCGCCCCGCCCCACACCCAGTTCTCGTCCTCGGCATCGGCCAGTGCGTCCAGATCGATGAGCACATCCCACTGGGGTGTGGGACGCGCGTACTCCTCGAAGGTGGTGCGCCGCCACAGTCCGCGAGGGTGGTCGGCATCGCGCCAGAAGTTGTACAGCCACCGGCCGCGCCGGCCGGGGTAGGCGATCTTGGTATCGGTGTCGAGCATGTCGAGAATGCGCTGTTCGAGCCTGCCGAACCGGTCGGTGGCCGCGAAGCGCTGCGCGACCACCTCGTTGTGGGCTCTGGCCCAGTCCAAAGCGCGCTCGTCGGTCACTTCCTCGAGCCACAAATACGGGTCGGTTACGTTGTGCTCCACGCCGCTCATGCCCACATTGTCTCCGAGCCGATCGGCGGGTGCGTGCGCGGTCGGCCGATGCGGGCCGCGCGCCGGGCGCGACGGATGCCCGGTGTTCGCCCGTGCCCGCGCGGGACAACAGCTGCGGCTCAATAGGATCGAACTCCACACGAGCGAACAGGAGCCCAGGCGTTGGCGCCCTTTCTCTGGGAACAGCACTGCTGCCTGCCGTTGTCGCCGCGCGCCGACCTCGCCGAACTGGCTCGTTATCCGCTCGGCTCGTACCTGTCGGTCAATGTCGGCTACTCCCGGCAGTCGACCGCCGACACGCTCGAACTGCTGCACGCCTTCCGCGGCGCGGCGCGCGAGGACGGCCGGTTCCGGCTGGTGCACGGTCTCGACGATGTGGCCGCGGTCGCCGATATCGAGCGACCGGACCGCATCGCGCTGGCCTTCGACCTCGAGGACGCCGGCCCGCTCGGTGGCGATCTGGACAATGTCGCGCGCTTCCGCGACTTGGGCGTGCGTTCCCTGCTGCCCGCCTACAACCACGCCAACGCCGCGGGTGGCGGCTGCCTCGACGCCGTCGACACCGGACTCACGAAGTATGGGGTCGACCTGGTGCGCGCGCTCAACGAGGCGGGGGTCTTCGCCGACGGCTCGCACTGCTCCCGCCGCACCGGCCTCGAGTTGGCCGAGCACACGCGCGTCCCGATGATCTACAGCCATTCGAATTTTGCCGCGCTGTGGGAGCATCCGCGCAACATCACCGACGAGCAGGCCCGCGCATGCGCCCGAACCGGTGGTGTCGTCGGCGTCAACGGCGTGGGCATCTTCCTCGGCGTGAACGGGCCGAAGCAGCGCGCCGAACGGATCGAGGCGATGGCGGATCAGATCGAGTACGGCGCCGAATTGCTCGGCATCGAGCACATCGGCGTCGGCTCGGACCACTCCTTCGACGCCGAGGACTTCAATGCCGAGCTGTTCGGCAATCCCGGTGCGTTCTCCGAGGTCTATACCCGTTGGGGCCCGCTGCAGTGGGTCGCGCCGGAGGACCTGATCGGCTCGGGGCACGGGCCGGGGCTGCATGAGGTACTGGCCGGGCGCGGCTTCGATTCCGATGACCTCGACGCGGTCTTCGGCGGCAACTTCCGCCGCGTCGCCGAAGAGGTCTGGCCCGGTTGCCCCGCGCAGTGATAGCCGAGCTGCATAACTGACGTCGTGTGCTGTCGTTCGGGGCGTGCTCGTCCGTGGCGCGCGCTGTGTCCGGTATCTCACCGATGCGGGGGCGCGGTGGGTGAACTCCGGGCGGCGGAGTTAGGCTCGATGCCGTGACTTCCCACTACGATGTCGTCGTTCTCGGTGCTGGTCCCGGCGGGTACGTCGCCGCGATCCGCGCCGCTCAACTCGGCCTGCGAACAGCGATTGTCGAGCAGAAATACTGGGGTGGTGTGTGCCTGAACGTGGGCTGCATCCCGTCGAAGGCGCTGCTGCGCAATGCGGAGCTGGCCCATATCTTCCACAAGGAAGCCAAGACGTTCGGAATCTCCGGCGACGTCGGCTTCGACTTCGGCGCGGCGTTCGACCGCAGCCGTAAGGTCGCCGACGGCCGGGTCAAGGGCGTCCACTTCCTGATGAAGAAGAACAAGATCGACGAATACGACGGAAGGGGCAGTTTCACCGACGCGAACACCCTCTCGGTCGAGCTGACCAAGGGCGGGACGGAGTCGATCACCTTCGACAACGCCATCATCGCCACCGGCGCCGTCACCAAGCTGCTGCCCGGCACCTCGCTGAGCAAGAACGTGGTCACCTACGAGGAGCAGATCCTCACCCGTGACCTGCCCGGCTCCATCCTCATCGTCGGCGCGGGCGCGATCGGCATGGAGTTCGGCTACGTCCTGAAGAACTACGGCGTGGACGTGCGGATCGTGGAATTCCTCGACCGCGCGCTGCCCAACGAGGACGCCGACATCTCCAAGGAGATCACCAAGGCATACAAGAAGCTCGGCATCACCATCACCACCGGTGCGGCCGTGCAGTCCATCGACGACGACGGCGCCAAGGTCACCGTCGCCATCAAGGACAACAAGTCCGGTGCGGTCGAGACCGTCACCGTGGACAAGGTGCTGCAGGCGGTCGGCTTCGCCCCACGTGTGGAGGGCTTCGGCCTGGAGAACACCGGTGTGGCGCTGACCGAGCGCGGCGCCATCGCCATCGACGACTACATGCGCACCAATGTGGGGCACATCTACGCCATCGGCGACGTCACCGCGAAGTTGCAGCTCGCGCACGTGGCCGAGGCGATGGGCGTGGTCGCCGCCGAGACCATCGCCGGCGCGGAGACGATGGCTTTCGGCGACTACCGGATGATGCCGCGCGCCACCTTCTGTCAGCCGCAGGTGGCCAGCTTCGGCCTCACCGAGGAGCAGGCCCGCGCCGAGGGCTACGAGGTGAAGGTCGCGACCTTCCCGTTCACCGCCAACGGCAAGGCGCACGGCCTCGGCGATACCACCGGCTTCGTCAAGCTGATCGCCGACAATCGCTACGGCGAGCTGCTCGGCGGCCACCTCATCGGCCCCGACGCCTCCGAGTTGCTGCCGGAGCTGACGCTGGCCCAGAAGTGGGACCTCACCGTCAACGAACTCGCCCGCAACGTGCACACCCACCCGACGCTGAGCGAGGCGCTGCAGGAGGCCATCCACGGCCTGGCCGGGCACATGATCAACTTCTGAGTTCACCACAGGAGGTAGGCGCCCTGTCCCGTAGCGGACAGGGCGCCTTTGTCGTTCCTGAGTCGAGGACGCTTCTCGCGATCGGTGCCGGAGCGTGTCGACACAAGGAAATGCGCACTGTTTGTGCGCGATTTCCAGACTGCAGCCGCGGGCATCTTTGGGGGTGCGTCCATGGCTGGATCTACCAGCCATTATGTCGATCAAGCGTCGTGCTGTCGATGTAAACCTTAGTCCACTCCGACAGTTGGATGACAACTGACAACTAGCTGTAAGGGGAGTGTGCTGCTAGCCTTCGTGGGGTCAGAAGCGCTGTAACGCAGGAGATTTGATGACTATGGGGCCAAAGAACAGCGATCCCCGCGATCCGAACAACGACCACGAGTCGGGCACCGAGGACTGCCGCGCGCATCCGATCTGCGGATGTGGCGCGGAGTTCTGCCTGGCCGGCATTCGCCATGCCACGCCGCCGGTGGACAACCGCGACCTGTTCGATCGCTGGCACGCCCGGTTGAGCAGTCCGCACTGGTCGTGGCGCGAAACCTTGCAACTCACCGTGACAGTCGCAGCTCTGGTTGCGGCCGTGGTGGTGACATCGGTTGTGGTGACATCGATCTCGGTGGCGCAGCTGGTTCTGTAGCGCTTCGACGCCGAGCCTTTCAACGAGATGAAGATTGGTGAACCGATGAACCACCCCGAACGTACCGCCGAGGCGTTTCCGGACCGCCATGTACGGCTGTCCGACATCGCCAAGGCGATCGGCGTACCGAAGCCCACCTGTAGCAACTGGAAGAAGCGTCATGCCGACTTCCCGTCTCCGGTGGAGCATGCTGACGGGCGCGAACTCTATGCCGCCTCTGAAATGGCCAGATGGCTCGATAATCGGCCAGTCCGCTCGGCGCAGCGTCGGTCCGGCGAGCCGCTCGAGACCACCTATGGAGATCGCTTCCGGCAGGCGCTGCGGGCACGCAGGCAGATTGTCGACGACTACGAGAACGGCACGGACCACGCAGCATCTGTCCGTGACCTGCTCGGGCCGCTGTGTCGCAAGTTCGCAGCGTCGGGCGTTTCGGAGCTGGACTATCTCGACGCCGCCCTCTTGCTCGTATTCGCGAGGCTGTGTGCGTCGGACAGTTGGAAAAGCCGCGTCTCGGGACGCTGGCGGCACTCCACCGCCGAACTGGTGAGCGCGGTAGTGGGGACTGCGAACGAGGCGCTGCGCTCCTATGGGCTCGCGTTCGGCGCCGAGAGCAGCCTCGGACGTCTGCGCTCGGCACGTGCTGCCGATGTCGCGGCATTGGTGGCCGACTGCGACAAGCTCGGGGTGCGCGGCTTCGAGGCGATCCTGGACCGGACCTTGGATATTGCCGCAACCGACAGCAGTGACTACGGCACTCCCGCGGAAGTGGCCAGGCTGATGGCCGAATGCGCCGCCCCGCGTCCTGAGGAGGTGACCGCGATAGTCGATCTGTTTGTCCGGGCCGGGGAGCTTCCGCTCGCGGTACTGCGCGGTCACCCGGCACCGCAGTCGGTGTCCGTACAAGGTGCCGGGCGTGACACGAACTCCCTGCGCCGGGCAGGACTGAATCTTGCTGTGCACGGGACCGTGCCGCAGTTCGATGTCGATGGTCGCAGGCCGTGGCACCGGAAGATCGATGCGGCATTCGACGCCGTACTGGTGAACCCGCCGTTCAATCAGCCGTTCTCCGACAGCGGTGTTCCTGGCGGGTGGATGTTCGGCACGCCGCCTGTTCACAACCACAATATGGCCTGGGTGCAGACTGCTGTCGCGGCGCTGACCGAAGCCGGACGCGCGGCCGTCTTGATGCCTGCCTCGGCCGGAGTCAGCCCGAACCCGGCGGAAGCCGAGATTCGCCGTCGCCTGGTGGAGTCCGGTGCCGTCGTCGCGATAGTCGGGCTGCCCGGGCAGATCTTCCCGAAATCAGCGGTGGACACCGCACTGTGGATCCTCCGCCGTCCGGCCGAGCCGAGACCGGTCGTCTTCGTCGATGCCCGGAAGATGATGCAGCGGCCGACCGAGAAATCGCGACCTCGCTTGGTCGGCGTCGAGCAGATTGCACATATGATTCGCGATGCGGACGAGTTCGACAGCGGTTCTGCGCGATCGCTGCCCTCCGGCGGTCAGGCGGTGTCAGTGCACATCGGTGCCATCCGCCGACAGGAGTTCTTCTTGCTGCCACAGCACTACTTGACGTCGGTGGAAAGACAGGCCGACGAGCAGTGGAACACGGTGTGCAAAGTCGAGGAGGCCTTTGCGGCGGCCGAGCGCCAGGTAGTGGATATCGGGCAGGAGATGTCGCGCCATCAGGTCAGCCGTCTTGACCGCGAGGAGCAGCCGCAGTGGAGCGAGCGCCCACTCGGCGAGCTTTGCGAGATCCAGTCGGGGCCGTCGAGCACCTTGAAATTCGAGTACGACCCTCGCGGGCCGATGCGCGTCCTGCATCCCAAAAATGTTCGGCCCAGGGCACTTTCCTCTGTGGGCGAAGACGCACATGCGTACGGACACAGCACGCGGGGGCGGCTGGACAAATACACGGTCCGTGCCGGCGACCTGGTCCTGGTTCGGGTGGCCTCGATCGGCAGATGCGCGATTGTCGGTCATGATCACGATGGATCGGTGATCTCCACCAACCTCACTCGGCTGCGCATTCGCGATCCGCGCCTCATCACCGCAGATTATCTATTGGAGTGGCTGCTGCGGCCCGATGTCATCGAATGGATGTGGTCGCACGCCTCGGTCAATTCGGTCCCCTCCTTGAGCGCAAGAGTTCTCGGAAAAACCACTGTGCGGTTCCCCGCGGTCGAGCAGCAGAACGTCATGGCAGCGGCGCTGGCGACCTTCAACAGGCAGGTGGATGCCTATCGGGCGGCCGCCGAAGCGGCCGATCGCCGTCGCGACGAGATCGCTGACGCGCTGTTCAGGGGTGTGGCTACGGTCGAGGGCGATACCGTCCGACCCTGATCCGATCGTGCCTGCTCGACATCTGGTGATGTGGTGCTCTGGCGATGTGATGGAATCGGTTATGCGACAGAGGATGTGGCTGGTTGTGGCCAGCGTCGTCAGTATACTGCTCGTGGTGGGGATCGGGGGGTACCAATTGGTGAGTGCGCGGTCGTTCCAGCTCGCCGGTGAACTGGTGGACCGGGCGGAGACAGACGAGAGGGTCATCGCGCTGACCCTCGACGATGGCCCCAGCAATCGAACCCCCGAGGTCTTGCGGGTACTCGACGACCTCGACGTGCCCGCCACCTTCTATCTCAACGGCCGCGATGTCGACGCCGGTCCCGAGCACACCCGCGCCATCATGGCGGCCGGTCACGAACTCGGCAACCACACCTATACCCACCGCCGCATGCTCTTCGTCTCGCCCGGCACCGTGCGCGAGGAGGTCGAGAAGACCGACGCAGCCCTGCGCGGCATCGGTTACCAGGGCCCGATCACCTTCCGCCCGCCCTACGGCAAGAAGCTCTGGACTCTGCCCCGCTATCTGGCCGAGCACAACCGCACTACTGTCATGTGGGACGTGGAACCGGATTCCGGCGTCACCGCCACCGCCGACGCCATCGCTGATCAGGCCGTCCGGGAAGCGGGCCCCGGTTCGATCATCCTGCTGCATGTCATGTACGGCAACGCCGTCGAATCCCTGGCCGCTATCCCCCGCATCGTCGAGGATCTGCGCGCCCAGGGGTACCGCTTCGTCACGGTCTCGGGATTGCTGAACAGCTGAACCCGCCCGTCGAGGACAGCTTGGCGACCGTCTGACGAGCCACCATGGTCTCCCTCTGCCAGTGGCCAGCACGAGGAGAATCCGCTTCTGCTCTGCCACCATGGCCGCGAGGGTACGGGCTACCGCGACGCGCTGGTAGTAGCGGGGCCGCTTGACAGTATTGTCCGAATTTCGCAGCGTGTGATCGCAGAGCGCCGGCGTACCGATGAGCCTGCTCCACGCCGTCGTTGACATCGACACAGTAGCGCTTGGCCGCGACAACTCCGATCGGGACGTCCGGGGCTACTGCTCGGCATGTCTCAACGCGCCGAGCGCCGTCGTCACCGCGGCGTCGTCGCTGACGTTGTTCGACCTGCCCGTCACCGCCGAGCAGACGCTGCCGGGTGGTCCGTCGGCCCAGTTCGATCTCGCCAGCTGACCCGGCAGCCAGGAGCTACGGCCCGGCCAGCACATGGAGCACACGCGACGGCAGGGGCCACTCGAGGTGAGTGGCCCCTGCCGTTGTCGTCGGGTCAGGCAGGTGGGTCGACGTCCCGCAGTCGTGTGTCGAGCTTGTCGATGCGGCGCTGGTAGTCGTCATGGCTGATCTCGTTGACCTCGAACCCGGGTGTGGTCTCCAGCCCGTCGCGGTGGCGTTGGGTGCGTTCCCAGTGCGCCGCGACGTAGGCGGGGTCCTGCATGCGTCGGTCGAACTCGGCGTGCAGGAGGCTGATCGCGTGGGCCCGGTTGGTGCCGGTGACGTGCCAGTCGTCGCCGGGGTAGTAGGCGCGCACGGTGCCGTCGGCCTGGTTCACGAACTGCGGGCGTTGCAGGACGTGGACGACCGGGTCAGGGTCGGGCTGAGGGTCCGGGTGCATAGAAGACCTCCGTCGAGCCGTCGTCGTGGTGGACATAGCAGATGTACTGCATTCCAGGGTGGCCCACGACCGGGCCTGAGTACATGCAGTTCATCGTCGTAGCCGCCGCGGCCGGCGCGGCCACGACCGTGATCGGTACGGCGGCCAGCATCCCGGCCACCGCGATCATCAGCGCAATCCGTATTCGCATCGCTTCCCCCTCAGGTGTCATCGGTGGTGACATTTGGTTGGACGCGTCCGATCGCGTTGTGGTTCCCTCTTCGGTCAATCCCGCT
Source organism: Nocardia higoensis (assembly GCF_015477835.1). NCBI lineage: Bacteria > Bacillati > Actinomycetota > Actinomycetes > Mycobacteriales > Nocardiaceae > Nocardia > Nocardia higoensis. Next base: position 134,423 of record NZ_JADLQN010000005.1, read on the forward strand.
CCACGGTGTGCTGCCGGTTCGGGGTGAACCGAGGTGATCGTCACTGCCACACGTCGCGGCCACGATCCCGATCCGGCCCGCGGCGAGGAACTGCGCGAGGAGCTCGATCGCCTCGACCTCGAGCTGCGGAGCTCCGTCACACACGATGAGCGCCGCGCGGTAATCACCCTGGCCGGCCAGGAAGCAGCGGCGCCGCTGTCCAAGACCGCCACTCAGGTTCGCATCGAGCGTGACGTCGCGGCGGCCGCGCACGCTCACGAGGTGCACGAGGCCCGGTGTTCGACCGCTGAGCCAAGCACAATTCCCTGGCCGCTCATCGTCCGGCGAGCTGCGCTGAGCCGGGCGGCGCGCGACCGGGACCGTGGGAGGGAGCGGCAGCACTCGGCTCCGGTCGAGCACGGCCTTGTGTTCCGCGAGCGGTCACCGCTGCGTGATCGTGGAAGGGAGGCGGGCTGTCGGTGGTGACGTGCAGAGCCGTGTGGTACTCAGCCCGGTCGGCGGTGATGGAGACGATGGCGAGGCCGGGGTCGTCGTCGCAGCGTAGTCAGACCGTAATCTCTGGTGGTGTGGGCGATTCGATCGCGTGGCTGAGTTCCATGGTCGGTGCAACCACTCCCGTGTCGGATGCGATTCCCGGTGGGCCGCCGGCCGGTCAGACCCATTGCACCAGCTGGAAGATGATGCCGTTCGGGTCGCGCATCTGGGAGTAGCGCTCGCCCCACTCCTCGGTCTCGATCGGCGTGACGATCGGGACGCCTTCGCCGCGCAGCCGCTCGTACTCCGCGTCGATGTCCTCGACCACGAAGACGACGAGCAAGCCCTCGCCGGCGCTGCCCGCGATCTCGGCGGGCTTGAAGGTGGGCAGCCCGGTGCGCAGGAAGATCAGGTTTCCCGCGTCCGGGCGGGCGAGCGAGATGAAGCCGTCGGCGGACATCTGCTCGGTGAAGCCGAAGTGTTCGGTGACGAAGCGGGCCGACGCGGCGGGGTCCGCGACGTTCAGGGACAGGGCGGTAGCGGTGATCTGCAAATCTGCTCCAAGGTGCCGATGACGGGAACTCCGTACATAGTACACCGTACATCGTACGGTTATTCCCGGCGCGCGGAGATCACCTCCGGACACCGGACGGGTCAGAACTGGTCGCGCTGGATGCGCAGTGCGGTGATGGTCGAGGCCAGGCCCTCGTACTGGTTGGCCAGGAGCACGATCTCGATGAGCCTGCGCTCGTCGTAGTGCGTGGACAGCTCGGCCCAGGCGGCATCGTCGATGTCGCGGGTGGTCACCAGCTGGTCGACCGCGGTCAGCAGGGCTCGGCGCTTGTCCGACCACGCCGGGTCGGCGGGGCCGATGCGCACCTGCTCGAGGATCGCCGGGGTGACGCCCGCGCGCTTGCCCAGGCGGATGTGGTGGTCGGTCTCGTAATCGCAGGAGCGTAGGTGCGCGACGCGGAGGATGACGAGTTCGGACTCGTGGCGCGAGAGCTTGCCGCCGGGCATGAGCTTGCCCGAGAAATGCAGCCAGCCGCGGAACAGGCCCCTGGTGCGACCCAGGGTGCTGAACAGCTGGGCGTCCCTGGTGCCCGCGGCGCGTGAAAGAACCTGCCAGACAAGCCAGTTGACCGGGCCCAGCTCGCGAAACCGGCCCGGAGCGATGCGGGCCCGTGATGCGGATGTCGCCGGTGTTCTCCAGGTCATTGCTGCTGCCTCCCGCCGTCGGATCGTCCGGACGGTGCCGCCGGACCGTGCGCCGAGGCTACCCGCCTGGCACCTCCTCGGGAGTTGAATACTCCTGCGGTGGTTTTCGACGGCCGAGCCCGGCAATATCAGTACCGGTGGGGGGAGTCGGTGCGCCCCACAAGGCGACAAACAGGGGCTGAGGTCGACGCGATGTTGGTGAGTATCAGGCCGGAGGCGGAATTGTCCGCGGCCGAAAGAGAATTCGTGGACTGCCTCCGTGCGTTGCGGACCACCTGTCTGACGCTTGTCGACGTGCGGGTGGATCGCGGCAACCGACGGGTCGACGCCGTGCTCATCACCCCGCGCGGCATCACGGTCGCCGAGGTGAGGGGGTTCCGGCGTCGCCAGAGCGGCATCCTGAGCGCGCGTGCGGGCGGACCGTGGAAGATCAGCGGGGAACCGGTGGATCTCGACGACGAATCCTCGCCGTCGGAGGAGCTCGAACACGGCGTCTACGCGGTGCGCACCACGCTGGAACGCGCGTTGCTCGACCCCGGCCACGTCTGTGGATTCGTCGCGCTGCTGCCCTACCGCGGTGTCGTGGTCCGGCCCGCGCGCACGAACCTTCGGCCCGGGCTCGACGTGGTCGTCGCCAATGCCACCGACACCGCGGAATTCCGTTCCTACATCGAGAACTTCGGCGACGAACCGACGGTCTGGGATGTCGACCGGGTACTCGGCGCGGTCGACGCGCTCGACGTGGGGGAGGGGCTCTCGCGCGCGGATCTGCGAGCCGACGGATTCGACGATCGCAACCCCGGCGGGCGCGAGCCACGTCGGCGAACCGCCGCCCCGGCGGCCGTCGCGCCGCCTCCAGCTGCCTCGGGCCCCGTCGTGTCGTCCGAGTCGGAGCCCGTGGTGCCGTCTGAGTCGGAGCCCGTGGTGCCGTCCGACCCCGAACCCGTCGTGCCGTCCGACCCCGAACCCGTCGTGCCGTCCGACCCGGAACCCTCTGAGCCGATGCCGATCCCCTCGGCTTCGTCCTTCCCGGGCTCGTCCGCAGCTGATGCGACCTTCGCGACCGAGCCGGAGCGGACAGCTTCAGGGGCCATCCCGATGCCCGCACCGCCCGAGGCGACGCCGAGCGCAGCTGCGATGCCGCCGCCACCGCCCTCCGAGCCCGCGGCGGCATCCCGACTATCGGACTCCCCGGCGCCGGAGGCGGAGCCCGCGCCGGAGGATCGGACGGCCTCCGGCGCTATCCCGATGGCGGCGGCACCCGTATCCCCCCATGCCTCCGCATCCGAGCCTGCCGAGGATGTTCCCGATGCTGTCGACCCGGGAGCGCATGCCCGCCAGGTGTTCTCGCCCGCCGATTCGCCAACGGCTCCGGAGTCCGGGCCGTCACCGGAATCGACACAGCCGCCGGTGTACGTGCCCCCGCCCACCCCCGGTGCCCCTCCGCCTCCGCCGCCGGGTGGGACCACGGCCGTGGCGGCGCCTCCGCCTCCGCCGCCAGGCTCCGGGCCCACGGCCGCGGCAGCCCCACCGCCTCCGCCGCCGGGCTCCGGGCCCACCGGCGCCTCCGCCCCACCGCCCCCGGGATTCGAGGAGGTGCCCACGGATCCGATGCCCGCAGGCCCGGGGACGACCTCCCGTCCCGGACGGTTGAATCCGCTGCCGCCGGAATCCTTGGCTCCGCCGTTTCCCGTGCAACAACCCCCGGCCCCGAATCCGCAGTCGCGTCTGCGGAGTTCCCTCGCCTGGGTGGTGCTGGCGGTCGCCGGGCTCGGCCTGCTCGCGGTGCTCGTCGTCATCGTGACCGCGCAGACGACCGACGACGGCGTGTCGGAACCGGGCACGAGTTCCACGCGCATCCCGGGCACGGTCACCGTGGAGCCGACCACGACCCCGCCCGGGCCGAACGCCTGCTTCCCCTTCCAGACCGACTGCTGAACAGTCCGCCGTCCGCCTCTCGGGTCCGTGCCCGAGAAGGGTGGGGTGGGCTGCCGCTGCCGGGAGTCGTCGGAGCCGCTGCGGACTGCCTTCGGGACAAAATGTGCCCTTGGACCACGAAGTATCTTTCGGGCGATGCGATCGGTGATACTGTCACCGAACTATGAGTCTCAAGCCGGTGCGTTCGCTGCTGATCGATGCACTGGTCTCGTCGCCTGACGAAGGGGATACCACCGACGCGGCCATCCTTCAGGCGTCCATCGACTGCCTCAGCAGGCACGGCATCGAGAGGATGACCGTCGCCGATGTCGCCGCGGACGCCGGAGTGGGGCGGGCGACGGTGCTCCGGCGCTTCGTCTCGAAAGAGGAACTCGTGCGCCGTGCGCTGGCCTGGGAACTCGCGCGCGTCGTCGACCGGTTCCACGAGGCCATCGATGCGATCGAGGACCCGCTGGAGCGGGCGATCGAGTGGATCGTGCAGGCCGTTCGCGTGGCGCGCGCCCATCCGGTGGCGCGCAGACTGGTCGAGGACAACGCCGCGCTGCCGGTGATGCGCGATCCCGCGGTGGCCGCCATGCTGGTCGGCTCGGTGCGACACGAACTCGACGGCCTGGCCAGGCGCGCGGGCGTCGATATCGACACCGCGGTGGCAGCGGAGCTGGTCGCCCGATTCTTCGCCTGGGTGCGTGAACTGTCCACAGCCATGCACACCCGCTTCGTCTCCGCCAATATCTTCGGCTCGACTGCCCTGGAATTGATCCCGATGCCGGGCGGCGAGGCAATCGGCCCGAGCATGGTGCTCGATCTCGGCGATGTCGGCGACTACACCGTCACCACGGTCCTGCGCGACTCGGGCCGCCTGCTTCGCCCGCGCCGTCGTGCGCGCCACCAGCAGTGCCGAGGCGAGCAACGGCGCCATCTGCTCGGTGAGGGCGACCGAGCTGTCAATCGAATCCGACAGCTGCGTGGTCACCGGGTCCAGCAAGTACCGCATCCCGGTCGAGGGCGAGATGCGCGTGGAAAACCTCTCCGCGCTGGGCGAACCGGTCTTCGCGCTCCGGAGCTCGATCCGAGGGAACCGGGCGCCTGGACACCGAGGCCGCGGCCTCGGAATACGCGCTGCGCGTCTCGGCAGTCGACTTCCGTGACCTCGACGCCTGGCGCAAGGCACTCACCGACGGCGTCAGCCAGCAACTCGCCCCCAAGCTCGAAGCCGCTGTCGACGTGGTGGGCCCCTGGCTGAGCCAGATGGAGTACACCGCGACCGCGCGCCTGCTGGCCGCCGACGGCTCCGAGACCGACGGCGACCGGTTCGTGGTCCAGGTCTTCGTCGACATGACCTCCAAGAGCAAGCAGACCCCCGACGGCGTGGCCGCCACAGCCACCTACACGGTCACCATGGACCGTGCCTCGAACTGGACGATCACCGACGTCGGCGGCGTGGGCGGGGGCCTGCCCGGAGCAGGCTCGCCCGGCACCGGAGGCCGCTGACAATTCGGTACCCGGATGTCGGCGCCGACGGCTCCGACGCCAGAGCTGTCGACACGGGGACACCTTTAAAGTACTTTATAAGTATGACTGTTCAAGAGGTGCCGTTCTCGGAGTTGCAGTTGCACGGCAAGGCGACGGTCGAGCGACTGCGCCGCACCCCTGAACAGTCCCTCTTGGTCCGCCGAAGGGACGCCGAAGACCTGGTACTGACCACCGCCGCGCGCGCGGAACTCGAGCGCACCGCCGCTTCGGTGACCACGCAGATGTTCGTCGCCATGATGCAGCGCGACTCTGAAGCGCGACGGCTGGTCACCGACGTCCTACCCGAGGTATTTCCGTGGGTCGCGTTCCTATCTCGTTCCGAGGTACAGGAGTTCGTCCTGGAACTGGTCTCGACGATGCGGGCGGCGGACTCGCTGCACAATCCCGCGCCTGTTGTTCAGGTGATCGAGAGTTGGCGGCACACGGCCGAAGTCTTAGCTGATCCCGAACTGGCCGCGATCCTGAGCCGGGAATCCGACGAGGATTTGGGGCCGGTCCCGAAGCCGGATGAGTCATGAGCCCGAAGCGGGGGGACCGTGTTGCGCCGCCGGCATGCGGCGAACACTGGGAGTTGCGGTTCGCGACGGGTGAGGCGGCGAAGGGCTGGGAAGACTTCTGTCAGCAAGCACCAGGAAACACCCTGGCCGCGTGGGAAGCGTTGCGTTCGCGGCAGGATGCTCCGGTGCCGACGCCACGGCACCACCGGTTGAAGGGCAGGCTCGCGACATCGCGGCACCGCGGTGTCGACATGGAGCAATGGCAGGTGGAGGTGACCGGCAGCGGGCGGATCTTCTACCTGGTCGATGTCGAGAAGCGCACCCTGTGGCTGCAAGCTGCGTCGGTCGGGCATCCGAAGGTCACCGACTGATCGAGGCTGTTGTACTCGCTGCCCCTGACAGCGACTCGGCGGGGACCGCTCCTCGGGTCAGGCGATCTGGTGGAAGTGCTCGACAGTGGGGAACGGGTCGTAGAAGTGGTGGAGGAGTTCCTTCCAGCGCTGGAATTCAGGGGAGAGGCGGAAGCCTTCGGTGTGGTCTTCGAGGCGTTCCCAGTCGACCAGAAGCAAGTAGTTGCTGGGGGATTCGATGGAGCGCGAGAGGGTCAGGCGCAGGAAGCCGGGCATGGATTCGATGATGGTGCGGGCCTGGGCGAAGGCGGCCTCGAAATCCTCTTCGCGGCCGGGGACGACAGGCAGCACTACGTGTTCGGTGATCACGCGTCCCATTTTCGTCGCGGGCGGCGTGGGCGTGTGGGGAAGGAGTGATCCGCTGTCAGGCTGTGGCGATGGAGATCACGGTCGAGGAAGAGGGCGGGCCGTTCTACAGCGTCGTCGGTGACGACCTCGACCATGCGAGGTGGACGACGGATCTCACCATCCAGATGGTCCGAGACCTCGATGAAAACGGGCGCGAGCGGTTCCGGTTGTCGCGCCGGATCGGCTATGTCGACCCGGAGATCGGCCGGATCGTGGTGCCGAAGGACCTGACGTGGACCACCGATCTCACGTCGGTCCCGTCCTTCCTGACCTGGCTGGTGCCGAAGACCGGATCGCACCTTCCCGCGGCGATCCTGCATGACGGCCTGGTCATGGCGAAGAACGAGCCGGACAGCTATCACGCCGGGCGCAAAATCTACCGGGACGAGGCCGACCGCGTCTTCCGTGACGCGATGATCGCCACCGGCACACCGACCATCCGCGCCTGGCTGGTCTGGGCCGCGGTCACCGCCGCCACCATGTTCCACGGCACTCAGGTCGACTGGAGTGCGCCGCGCAGGTGGTACTACTTCGGCGCGCTGTGCGTCACGGCGGGACTGATCGTCGTGCTCGGCGTGCTTTCGACGCTGGACGTGCTGGGTGTCGCGAACATTCGGCTGAGCGGTCTCGTGATCGGCGTGCCGAAGGTGCCGTGGATCGGTGACGGCTGGCCGGGGCTGCTGGGCGGATTCGCGGGCAGCGTCGTGATCCCGCTCGTGTTGGGCACCCTGTGGGGAAGATTCCGCGTCGCGGGGTGGATTCTCGGCCCGATCACGGCGATCCTGCTGCTCGCCGTGTTGCCGATCGTGTTCCTGGCCGCCCTGTACTGGGCCGCCGAGATGCTCTATCGCCTCCATCCCTTGCTGGTTCGGGTGGCGACAGGTGCCGGGGTGCTCGTCGTGTTCATGGGGTTCGTCTTCGCTCTGATCGCTTGGTGACGAGCGCGATTCGCAGCGAGCCATGGTATCGAATTCGACTGATAGTGAGCGACCGGTCGCGCAGCGCTCAATCCCGTACGGCCCGGCCGAGTTCGGCCATTTCGAGTGCGTGGCCGGTGCGGGTCAGCACGTGCGATCGCGACGATTCGATATGGGAGATCAGCACGGACAGGGCGATCTCGGGTTCACCGGCCAGCACGTGCTCGGCGATGGTGATGTGCTCGGCGATCATCTGGGTGATGCGTTCCGGGGTGGGCAGATCCAGGATGCGGACCGGGCGCAGGCGGACGTGCACGGAGGCCAGAGCATCGGCCAGTGCGATGTTGCCCGCGGCGGCGAGCAGGGCGGTGTGGAAGCGTTCGTCCTCGGTGAGCAGGCTCAGGCTCGGCACGGGCGGAGACTCGCGCATGCGGCGCCAGTGCCGCAGCTGGGCACGGACCTCGTCGAGGTCGTGGGCGCGGGGTGCGCCGGACACCGCACGGGGCCCGGTGACGCGCTCGATACCCCTGGCCTCCAGCGTGACTCGCAGTTCGAAGAGGTCGTCGAGATCCTCCAGGCGCGGGCGGTAGGGGTACAGGCCGTCCGGGTGGCGCTCGATCAGGCCGTCGGCCTGCAAGCGGGTCAGTGCCTCGCGCACGGGTGTGCGGGAGACGCCGTAGGCCCCGGCGAGGCGTTCCTCGCTGAGCCGTTCGGTGGGCACGACGGCACCGGTGGCCAGATCGTGGCGCAGCTGGTGATAGACCTGTTCCCCCAGCGGCACCCGGCGCCGGCGCGTCATGGTGCGCTCAGATCGCCATCGCGGCGCGCACCGCGGTTTCCGCGCCCTTGCCGCCTTCGCCACTCGACGTCACTCTGCCCGATTCCAGCACGTAGTAGCGCTGCGCGGCCTGCAGGGCGAAGCCGATGTGCTGTTCGACGAGCAGCACGCTGAGCCCACCGCGACGGGTGAGATCGATGATGGTGCGTTCGATCTCGGCCACCACCGACGGCTGGATGCCCTCGGTCGGCTCGTCCAGGATCAGCAGCTTCGGCTCGGTGATCAGCGCGCGCGCGATCGCCAGCTGCTGGCGCTGGCCGCCGGAGAGCAGACCGGCCTTGCGGGTGAGCAGTTCGCGCAGCGCGGGGAACAGGTCGAGGGATTGCTCGATCAGCGCCTTGCCGCGCTTGCGACCGTCGGCGACCACCTGCAGGTTCTCGGCTGTGGTCAGCTGGGGAAAACTCTGCTGCCCCTGCGGGACGTAGGCGATGCCGCGCTTGACCCGCTTGGAGGGGGAGTACCTGGTGATGTTCTCCCCGTCGAACCGGATCTCGCCGGATGTGGCGCCGATCAGCCCGACGGCGGTGCGCAGCAGGGTGGTCTTGCCCGCGCCGTTGTGGCCCATGACGGCGACCACGCTGTCGTCGGGGACGGTCAGCGAGACGCCGTGGACGACCTCGGTGCGTCCGTAGCCGGACCTGATGTCAACGAGTTCGAGCATCGTCGGACTCCTTCTCGTTCTCGGACTTACCGCCCTCGGCCGCGTCGCCGGAGTTCTCCGCCACGACGGCCTCCGAGGCGGTGGGGGTGTCGGTCGCGGGCGCGCTGTCCTCGTTCTCGAGGTCGGTGCCGATCGCCGCCGCGGTGCCGAGGTAGACCTCCTGCACCTTCGGGTCGGCCTGCACCTGCTCGACGGTGCCCTCGCTGAGCACCTTGCCGCCCGCCAGCACCGTCACCGAGGTGGCGAACCGGCGCATGAACTCCATGTCGTGCTCCACGACCACGACCACCCGCTCGGCCCCGATGCGCCGCAACAGGTTTCCGGTCTCCTCGCGTTCCTCGGCGCTCATGCCCGCCACCGGCTCGTCGAGCAGCAGCACCGAGGCGTTCTGCACCAGCAGCATGCCGATCTCGAGCCACTGCTTCTGGCCGTGGGCGAGCACACCGGCGGGCTTGTCGCGCAGCGCGGTGAGCCCGGTGGTCTCGAGCGCTTCCTCGATGGCGGGCAGCACCGCCTTGCGTCTGCGCAGCATGGTCAGAAAGGAGCGGCCCGCGCCCGCGGCGATGTCGAGGTTCTGCAATACCGACAGTTCCTCGAAGACGCTGGCCGTCTGGAAGGTTCGCCCGACCCCGAGGCGGGCGATCTGGTGCACTTTCTTGCCGAGCAGTTCGGCGCCGGATTTCTGGGCCGACCCGGTGGCGGGCACCAGGCCGGTGATGGCGTCGATCAGGGTGGTCTTGCCCGCGCCGTTGGGGCCGATGAGGAACCGCAGGTCGCCCTGCAGCACCGTCAGATCGACCTCGGTCACGGCCTTGAAGCCGTCGAAACTGACCGACAAGCCACGGATTTCGAGGTACTCGCTGTCCATACCGGCGTTACCGCCGAGCTTGGGCTCGTGTGTGGGGGCGGTCATCGCGATTCCACTTTCTGCTCTTCGCCCGGCGTGGCCTCGTCCGATCGGGCCTTCTCCGAGACGCCTTCTTCGGAAGCGGCCTTGTCCGGTGTGGCGAGCGTCTTCGGGTCGGCGACCGCGGGCACGGCGTCACTCGAGGGCGTGGCCGCACCCGAGGGCACCGCCTCGACCGACGGGGGTATGTCCGGGGTGGTGGGCCGGCCGAAGCGGGACTGCCAGAACCCCTTCGCCATCGGCCACACACCGGCCAGACCGGCGGGGATGAAGCCGACCACGACGATGAACAGGATGCCCTGCAGGTAGGTCCAGCCCGAGGGGAACTGCTCGGACAGGGTGGTCTGCGCCCAGGCCACGCCGATCGCGCCGAGCACCGGGCCGAGCAGGGTGGTCCGGCCGCCGATGGCGACGCCGATCAGGAAGGCGATCGAGGGCACCACGCCGATGTCGGCGGGGGAGATGATGCCGACGATCGGGGTGAACAGCGCGCCCGCGATACCGGCGAAGAAGGCCGCCACCACATAGGCGAGGATCTTGACGTCAGCCGGGTCGTAGCCGAGGAAGCGGACCCGTTCCTCCTGATCGCGCACGGCGACCAGCAGTTCGCCGTAGCGGCTGTGCATCAACTGGCGCACGATGGCGACCACCACGAGCAGCGTGCCCGAGGCGATGAAGAACAACATCTGGCGGTTGGCCGGGTCGGAGAGCTTGAAGCCGAAGAAGGCGCGGAAGTCCGACAGGCCGGTGAAACCGCCGAGCATCTGCTGACCGGTGAGCAGGATGGCCATCGCCGCCGCGAGCGCCTGGCTCAGGATGGCGAAGTAGGCGCCCTTGACCCGGCGTTTGAACACCCCGTAGCCGAGCACCGCCGCGACCAGACCGGGCACCACCAGGATGGCGATGAGCGCGACCGGCGCCGAGGCGAACGGCTGCCACAGCGTCGGCAGCTCACGGATACCGGCGATCTGCATGAAGCCGGGCACGTCCTGACCGAGTCGGGCGGCATCGGCCATCTGCATGTGCATGGCCATGATGTAGGCGCCGAGGCCGAAGAACACGCCCTGGCCGAGGGTCAGCATGCCGCCGCGCCCCCAAGCCAGGCCGATGCCCGCCGCCACGATCGCGAAACACAGGAACTTCGCCAGCAGGTTCAACCGGAAATCGCTGAGCACCGCGGGCGCCACCGCGAACAACAGGATCGCGGCGACGGCGAAGCCCGCGAGGGCGGTGAGCGAGGAGCGTCGCCGCAGTGATTGTTGCCAGGAAGACACGAGTGAGGTCACGCCAGGCTCCTTGTCCGGACCGTGAACAGACCCTGCGGGCGGACCTGCAGCACGATCACGATGATCACGAAGACGATCACCTTCGCGATCGAGGCGGTGGTCGAGTACTCGATGAAGGAATTGAGCAGGCCGAGGGCGAAGGCCGCGATGACCGTGCCCTTGATCTGCCCGAGGCCACCGATCACGACCACCAGGAAGGCGTCGATCAGATAGCTCTGTCCGATGGTCGGGCTGGTCGAGCCGATCAATGTCAGCGCCACACCGGCCACACCGGCGAGGCCGGAACCGATGAAGAAGGTGCCGATATCGGTGAAACGGCTGGACACGCCGCTGGTCTCGGCCAGGCCGCGGTTCTGCACCACGGCCCTGATCCGCCTGCCCAGCGGCGTCGCCTTCAGCATCGTCGCGAGCACCGTCACCGCGACGATCGCCAGCACCAGGATGAAGATTCGCGTCTTCGGAACGACGGCGCCCATGATCTCGACGCCGCCGCTGAGGAATTCGGGCACCAGCACGTTCTTGGCGGGTGCGCCGAAGATGTCGCGGGCCAGCTGCTGCAGAACCAGGCCCACACCGAATGTCACCAGCAGCGTGTCCAGCGGCCGGTCGTACATCCAGCGGATCAACCCCATCTCCAGCACCGCGCCCAGCGCGCCGCCGACGAGGAATCCGATGATCAGCGCCACGAACAGCGACACCCCCGCGGAGGTGAACACTTTCTGCACGACGTAGGTCGTGTAGCAACCGGCCATGATGAATTCCCCGTGGGCCATGTTGATCACGCCCATCTGACCGAAGGTCAGCGACAGACCGAGTGCGGCGAGCAGCAGAATCGAGCCGAGGCTCAATCCGGTGAAGAGTTGTCCGACAAGTACATCCACGTGAGGTCAGCGCTCCCCGGTCAGAGTCCGCCGGCCCACGGGTAGGACTTCAGGTACGGATCCGGCTGGATCGGCTGACCCGAATCCCAGACCGTGTAGATCAGGCCGTCGGGCCGGATCTCACCGATGCGGGCGGTCTTGGTGATGTGGTGGTTGGAGCCGTCGATGGTGACCAGGCCCTCCGGCGCGTCGAAGGTGACGCCGTCGGCATTGGCCTGGATGTCGGCCACGGCGAAGGAGTTCGCCTTCTCGACGGTGTTCTTCCACAGGTAGACCGAGGTGTAGGCGGCTTCCATCGGGTCGGAGGTGGGCTTGTCGGCGCCGAAGGCGGCCTTGTAGGCGTCGACGAAGGCCTTGTTCTGCGGGGTGTCGACGGTCTGGTAGTAGTTCCAGGCGGTCAGCTGACCCGCGATGTTCGCCGCGCCGATGCCGGCGACCTCCTCCTCGGCGATGGACACCGAAACCACCGGCATGTCGGCGGCTTTCAGGCCGGCGTTGGTGTACTCGCGGAAGAACGCGACGTTGGAGTCGCCGTTGAGGGTGTTGAACACGGCGTCGGCGTCGGCGGTACGGACCTTGTTGACGATGGTGGAGAAGTCGGTCGAGCCCAGTGGGGTGTAGTCCTCGCCCTTGATCTCGATGCCGTTGGCCTCGGCGTAGGCCTTGATCTCCCGGTTGGCGGTCTGCGGGAAGACGTAGTCCGAACCCACCAGATAGAGCGACTTCACGCCCTTCTGCTTCAGATAGTCCAGCGCCGGGATGATCTGCTGGTTGGTGGTCGCACCGGTGTAGAAGATGTTCTTGCTGTCCTCCAGGCCCTCGTACTGCACCGGGTAGTACAGCAGCGAGTTCAGGCTCTCGAACTTGGGCAGCATGGCCTTTCGGCTCGACGAGGTCCAGCCGCCGAACACCGCCGCGACACAGTCGGAGCTGATGAGTTTCTCGGCCTTCTCGGCGAAGGTCTTCGGGTCGGACGCGCCGTCCTCGAGCACCAGTTCGATCTGCTTGCCGAGCACGCCGCCCGCGGCGTTGATCTGGTCGACGGCCAGCTTGGTGGAGTTGGCGACGGTGACCTCGGAGATGGCCATCGTGCCCGAGAGCGAGTGCAGCGAACCGACTTTGATGCTCGAGCCCGAGGTGTCGACGCAGGAGGCGGCGGCGACGTCGGTACCTGCTTCGTCCTTGGCGCCACAGGCGGTCAGCAGCAGGCCGGTGAGCGCGAGCGTGGTCGGGACGACCAGCGCTCTGCGCACTCGACGTGATCTCTGCCGACGGGTGGAACGTGGATCAGACATGTGGCGAACCCTTCTGGCGCGTATACAGCGGCTGTATTCGTGCCGCGAACGTTAGCCAGCGGTTGTTGCGCCGGAATATCTGTCGATGACAAGTGGATTGCTGATGTTTCGGTTCTGTGAACGAAACGTCCTGTCTGTCCGGTTCTGTGCTGATTCTTCAGGAAAAGGGCTGCTATTTCAGCACATACGGCGACACCGAGCTGCGGTGTTCGCTGATGTCGAGGGTCTTGCCCAGCGGGGGGAACGCCCGTTGCGGGCAGTTGGCTCGCTCGCACACCCGGCAGCCCGCGCCGATCGGCGTGGCCTTGACCTGATCGAGGTCGATGCCGTCGGCATAGACCACCCGGCCCGCATGGCGCACTTCGCATCCCAGGCCGATCGCGAAGGTCTTGCTGGGCTGACCGTAGCGCGTCGCGCGTCGCTCCACGGTGCGCGCGACCCACAGGTATTTGCGGCCGTCGGGCATCTGCGCGATCTGGGTCATGATCTTGCCGGGATAGGCGAAGGTCTCGTAGACGTTCCACAGCGGGCAGGTGCCGCCGCTGGAGGAGAAGTGGAAACCGGTCGCGGACTGCCGTTTGGACATGTTGCCCGCCCGGTCCACCCGGACGAAGGAGAACGGCACTCCGCGCGCGGACGGGCGCTGCATGGTCGAAAGCCGGTGACAGATGGTCTCGTAGCTCTGTGAGAAGAAGGCCGAGAGCCGTTCGATGTCGTAGCGGAAGTCCTCGGCCACCTCGAGGAAGTGGGTATAGGGCAGTACGGTGGCCGCCGCGAAGTAGTTGGCCAGGCCGAGCATCGCCAGCTTGCGGGTGTCCTCGGAAGCGAAATTGCCCTCGTCGACCAGTTTTTCGAGCAGATCGCCGCATTCGAAGTAGGCCAGCTCGGCGGCCAGCTTGAAGGTGCGCTGCCCGCCGGACAGATGCGGGGAGATCTCCAGGCGCAGTGCCTCGGGGTCGTATCGGTGCAGCACGCCCTCGCCGAGATCGATGCGTTCGATGATGCGCACACCGTGTTCACGCAGGATCCGGGCGATGCCGGTGTTGACGTCGCCGCCGTGCAACCGGATGCGCGAATTGAGTTCCTCGGCGGCGGTGTCGAGTTCGTGGATGTAGTTCTGGTGCTGATAGAAGTAGTCGCGCACTTCCTCGTGCGGTTTGGAGATGGTGGCGCTGCCCGCGCCGTCGGCGAATCGGTCCTCGGTGGCGGCGGCCAGTTGGGCGCTGGTGTTGCGGTAGCGGCGGTGCATGGCCACCATGGCGCGCGCCATGCTCGGGTGTGTGGAGACCATCTCGGCGATCTCCTGGGTGTCGGCCTCGATGCCGAGTTCCTGATCCATCACGACCTCCTGGAGCTCGGCGATGAGCCGGGTGTCGTCCTGGGAGGAGAAGAAGGTCGCGTCCACGCCGAACACGTCGCTGATCTTGAGCAGGACCGGCACCGTCAGCGGGCGTACGTCGTGTTCGATCTGGTTCAGGTAGCTGGCCGAGATCTCGAGCTGCTGGGCGAGCACGACCTGACTCAGGCCGCGCTCGGTGCGCAGCTGGCGCAGTCGTGCGCCCACATAAGTCTTGGCCATTCGTCCAGTTTAGAGCGGTTTTCGCAGCACTGCCAATGCGAAATTAGCAGTGCGGTCACAGCCGTTGCCGAAACCCACGGTTACCGTGAGAGATGTGTTGTTCGCCGATGTCGTACGAACTTCGGCCGCCGTGCGGTCCACGCGGTCCAGGAAAGCCAAGGTTGCCGCACTGGCGGAGCTGCTGCGCGCGGCCGCGCCGGAGGAAGTCGCGCCGGTCGTCGCGTGGCTGTCCGGCGACCTGAGCCAGGGGCGTCTCGGCGCGGGCTGGCGCACGCTGGCCGGGCTCGACGCCGTGCCGCCTGCCGCACTGCCCACCGTGACCGTGACCGCCGTGGAAGCCATCCTCGACCAGGTGGCCGCGCAATCCGGTCCCGGTTCGGGCACGCGGCGCAAGGAACTGCTGACCGAGCTGTGGACGGCGGCGACCACGGCCGAACAGGAGTACCTGCCTCGCCTGCTGACCGGGGAACTTCGCCAGGGCGCGCTCACCGCGCTGGTCGCCGAGGCCGTGGCCGAGGCGGCCGGAGTGCCGCTGCCCGTGGTACGCCGCGCCTACATGCTGTCCGGGCGGCTGCCGGTGACCGCCGTGGCGGCGCTGCGTGGTGGCGCCGAGGAACTCGCGGCGTTCCGGTTGGAGGTGGGCAGGCCCATTCAGCCCATGCTGGCCTCGCCGGGCTCCTCGCTGGACGAGGCCACCGCCGAGTTCGGTGGCGAGGTCAGCATCGAGCACAAGCTCGACGGCGCTCGCATCCAGGTGCACCGGCACGGCGCCCAGGTCCGGGTGTTCACCCGCACGCTGCGGGAGATCACCGACGGCGTGCCCGAACTCGTCGCTCTGGTGCGCGGGTTGGAGTGCGAGAGCGTGGTGCTCGACGGGGAGACGCTGGCGCTCACCGAGGACGGTCGTCCGCGGCCGTTCCAGGAGACGATGAGCCGCTTCGCCACGCTCCTCCCTCCGACAGCCGACGATGCCGGTGGTGCGGACGGCGAGGGCCCGGACGGCGAGGGTGCCGACGGCGAGGGGTCGGATGGGGAGGACCCGGTCGTCGCGGGTTCGGTCGCCCCGGAGTTCGACGCCGCGACGGCGCGGCACCTGCCGCCCGGGGCGCTGTTGCTGCCGCCGGTCAACTCCTCGCGCGAACTGCTGCTGCATCCGTACTTCTTCGACTGCCTGCACCTGAACGGGCGGGATCTGCTGGACGCGCCGCTGTCGCAGCGGCGCGACGCGCTGCTGTCGGTCGCGGGCTCGCACACCATTCCGGCGCTCATCAGCCCCGATGGCGAGACCGCCGCCGAATACCTCGACGGCGCGCTGGCGGCCGGACACGAGGGTCTGATGGTCAAGTCGCTGAGCGCGCCGTACGCGGCGGGCAGGCGCGGGCGGTCCTGGTTGAAGATCAAACCGGTGCATTCGCTGGATCTGATCGTGCTCGGGGCGGAATGGGGGTACGGCAGGCGCACCGGGTACCTGTCCAATCTGCATCTCGGCGCACGCGATCCGCGCACCGGCGAGCCGGTCATGGTCGGCAAGACGTTCAAAGGCCTCACCGACGCGCTGCTGGCCTGGCAGACCGCCGAGTTCCCCCGCCACGAACGCGCCCGCGACGAACACACCGTGTATCTGTGGCCGGAACTGGTGGTGGAGATCGCCCTCGACGGCGTGCAGGTGAGCCCGCGCTATCCCGGCGGCGTCGCGCTGCGTTTCGCGCGGGTGGTCCGGTACCGGCCGGACAAGACCCCCGATCAGGTCGACACCATCGACACCGTGCGCGGTCTGCTGCCCTGAGCCGCGGGTTCAGGCCGCCGAGCTGGGCGGAAGCGCCGCCGCCCGGGGGTGGGGTCCGGCATTATAGGGCGCCGATGCGTCGCGCCGTCGGATGGCAACTGCATGGCAATCGAACTTTCGGTTACCGCACACTGGACGGGTGACCGCCGAATTACTGGTGCTGCTGATCGTCATCGCGACGGCCCTCGCATTCGACTTCACCAACGGCTTCCACGACACCGCCAACGCCATGGCGACCTCCATCGCCACCGGCGCGCTCAAGCCTCGTGTCGCGGTGGCGCTCTCGGCGGTGCTCAACCTCGTCGGTGCCTTCCTCTCGGTCGAGGTGGCCGCGACGGTGGCCAAGGGAATCGTGCAGCTCGACGCCGTCGACGGGCAGGACCTGTTGCTCATCGTCTTCGCCGGACTGGTCGGCGGCATCCTGTGGAACGTCGCCACCTGGCTGTTCGGACTGCCGTCCAGCTCCTCGCACGCGCTGTTCGGCGGCTTGATCGGCACCACCATCGCCGCACTCGGCTGGAACGGGGTCATCTGGGCGTCGGGCTCCTCGGGGGTGCTCACCAAGATCGTGCTGCCCGCGCTGCTCGCCCCCGTGGTCGCGGCGCTGGTCGCCTCGATCGGCACCTGGGCGGTCTACCGCATCACCGCCCCCGCCGACGCGGAGACCAGACGCAAGGGATTCCGCTGGGGACAGGTCGGCTCGGCCTCGCTGGTCTCGCTCGCGCACGGCACCAACGACGCGCAGAAGACGATGGGCGTGATCTTCCTGGCGCTGGTCGCCTACGGCACGGTGACCAAGGACGACGAACTGCCGCTGTGGGTGATGGCTTCCTGCGCGGTCGCCATCGCCGCGGGCACCTACCTCGGTGGCTGGCGCATCATCCGCACCCTGGGCAAGGGATTGGTGGACATCGAATCGCCTCAGGGCCTGGCGGCGGAGACGTCCTCGGCGGCCATCATCCTGAGTTCGGCGCACTTCGGCCTGCCGCTGTCGACCACGCAGACCGCGACCGGCTCGATCCTGGGCAGCGGCATCGGCAAGGGCGCGGAGGTGCGCTGGTCGGTGATGGGCCGAATGGCGGTGGCCTGGCTGCTGACGCTGCCGATGGCCGGTCTGGTCGGCGCGATCTGCTGGGCGGTGGCGCACGCGATCGGCGGGCTGCCCGGCGTGCTGGTGGTGTTCGCTCTGCTGATCGGACTGTGCGGGTTCATGTGGTTGCGTTCGCGCCGGGACCGGGTCGACACCACCAATGTCAACGTGTGGCCCGGTGACACACCCCCGGCAGCCGCCTCGGCGAAGCCGCAGCCCGCCGCAGCGCAGCTCGCTGAAGCACAGCCCGCCGAAGCACAGTCCGTCGCGCCGGTCGAGGCCGACCGGAATGCGCCGTTCCCGACCCGCCCCACGCGGCCGTAGAAGGAGCCAGCCCGTGCAGACACTGCTCACCAATCTGAGTTCGCTGTGGCATGTCGTCGTGGCCGCGTTGGTCCTCGGCGCCGGCCTGCCCGCGGTGTTCGCGCTCGGCGTGCGCTGGTGGTCGGCGGCCGATACGGTCGACGAAGGCGGCGTCGCCGAGCGCAACCATGTCGCGATGGCCGGTGCCTACGCCTGTTTCGGCCTGATCATCGTGGCGGTGCTCACCGGCATCCTCTACACCGCCAAGGCATTCCTGGCCGCCCGGCTGGGGATCCACCTGTTCGGAGAGTAGGAGGCGTCGTCCCATGACCGAGCCAGAGTCGAATCCGGCGGCGTCCGAGCCCGAGACCGCGTCCCCGGCGGTGCCGACGCCCGCGTCGGCCGAGCCGACCGCGACATCCGAGCGCGAAGCGGCCTCGTCCGCCGATCGGCCGGGGATGCTCGCGCGCATCCTGGACTGGCTGCGCGCCGGATATCCGCAGGGCGTGCCCACCTCGGATTACATCGCGCTGTTCGCGGTGCTGCACCGGCATCTGACCGACTACGAAGTCGTGATGGTCGCCGAGGAGTTGGTGCGCGACAACCCGGAGACGGAGATCACCCGCGAGGCCATCGTGAACGCCATCGCGCGCCTCGCCATGGAGGAACCCGATCCGGTCGATGTGGCCAGGGTCGCCGAGCAGCTGGCCGAGGGCGGCTGGCCGCTGGAGGACAGGCTCGCGGATCCTGCCGCGACCGAGGCGGCGGAGCCGAACCAGGTCGGGCGCGAAGGCTAGGGCAGCGGTAGTTCGTCGATCCGGACGGTCGGCGCGAGCTGGGTGCGCAGACTCCGGTCGATCTCGCCCGCCACCGGGATGACCACCGCGGCGGCGGCGGTGGCGACGGCGTCGGTGAGGATGGCGGGCCAGTCCGGCGCGCCGGGTGAGGCCAGGGCGGCGATGACCGCGGCGGCCGCGGAGTCGCCCGCTCCGGTCGGGTTGCCCGCCAGCGGCCGCGGCAGGCTCGCGTCCCACGCGCCCTGCGCGGTGACCGCGACCATGCCGTGCGCACCCCTGGTCACGACCACTGCCCGCACCCCGGATTCCACCAGCGGCCGCGCGCACCGGGCGACCTCGCGCGGCGTGGCGGGTTCCTGCCCGGTCAGGGTGCGCAGTTCGGCGCGGTTGGGCATGAGCACCACGCCGGGCACCTTGGCCACCAGCCGCAGCGCCTCGTCCTCGACATCGCAGATGGTGGGCACCCCGGCCGCGATGGCGGTGTCGGCGATCGCTGCCGGGAGGCTCGCATCGATACCCCCTGGCAGCGACCCAGAGATCACCAGGCCGCCGATGTCGGGCAGCAGTCCGGCCACCCGCACCGCCAGCTGATCGCCCGCGTGCGGGTTGGTCACCCGGGCTCCCGGCTCGGCCAGGGCGGTGGCGGTGCCGTCGTCGGATTCGCTGATCACCACGGTGCGCCGGACCCACGGCAGCGCGTGCACGAAGTCCACCGGCAGTTCCAGCTCGGCGGCGGCCGCGAAGGCGTGATCGGAGAATCCCGTCGCGCGCGCGTAGCGGCCGAGCTGATTGAGCACCCGCGTCACATTGATGCCCTCGCCGCCGATGCGCTGCTCGACCGAACGGACCCGATGCGGGCGTCCACGTTCGAATCGCTCGACCCGGTAGGTCATGTCGTAGGCGGGATTCATTGTCACAGTGAGGATCACGTCAACCACTGTCCCCCATCGGGCACCGGGTGCAACTGTGGTTCGTCCTTGTCGCCCGGTGCGAGTCGGCTCCCCCTCGGGGGAATTACAGTCCCACCGTGGCCCGTCCGTCGAAAATGCCGGTCGCGGGCAGCGCCGCACCGTGCTGGGACAGCGAGCCGCCGTCGCGGCCGGCGCGCACCGCCAGCAGCTCGGCGATGATGGACACCGCGGTCTCGGCCGGGGTGTGCGCGCCCACGTCGAGACCGGCGGGCGAGTGTAGCCGCGACAGCGCCGCCTCGTCGAAGCCGCCCGCGCGCAGATCCTCCATCCGGCGCAGGTGCGCGGTGTAGGAGCCCGCCGCGCCCAGGTAGCCCAGGTCGGTCAGCCGAAGGGCGACGGTGAGCAGCGGGATCTCGAACTTCGGATCGTGGGCGAAGGCGACGATGGCGGTGCTCGCGTCGACCTCACCCGCGCCTGCCAGGCTGTTCAGATAGCGGTGCGGCCAGTCGACGACGACCTCCGCGCCGGGGAAGGCCTCGGGGGCGGCGAACTCCTCGCGGGAATCGCAGATGGTGACGCGGTAGCCCAGCAGCCGGGCCTGCACGGTGAGCGCGGCGGCGTAGGAGTTGGCGCCGAAGATGATCATCCGCGGCGCGGGTGCGAACGAGGCGACGAAGACGTCCGATTCGGGCAGTGCGACCAGTTCGGTGTTGTGCCGCTTGTCGGTGATGAGGTGCTGGCCGATCAGATCGGTGTCCGGGTTCCACACCACGGTGAACACCGTCACCCGCCGGTGTGCGGCGATCTCCGCCGCGACCGTGGGGAACTCGGAGAAATCGTGTCGGGAGAACGGTTCGGCGAAGACGTCGATGGTGGCGCCCGCCGCCACGCCGTGCTCGCTGGAAGGAACGGGCAGCCGGTGCATGGCGCGCCTGCCGGTGCGCGCGGCGTTGGCCGCCGCGTCCCGGATGGCGTCGTCGACCGAGCCGCCGAGGCCCGCGCCGTGCACCACGCCGTCGGGATCCACCAGCAGCGCGCTGCCGACCGGCCACCGGCCGTCCCCGACGCTGCGCACGACGGTCGCCAGTCCACCTGTCCGACCCGAGTACCACACCTGTAAGAGGTCGTCGACGATGTCGCGCATCAGTTCTCAACTCCGCTCACGTGCGGTAGTGGCCGGGAAGTCCTGGTCGATACCCGTCGCCAGATCGTCGCACGTGACGCACACCATATCGTCCCTGGCGCTGATATAGGCGGCAGCGCCCTGATCCGCTGTAGCAGCCGCGACCACTCCCACCCAGTGACTGTGGCCGATCACAACGGGATGGCCCGGACGACCCGCGAAAACGGCGCGCGCCAGCCCGCTCGGGGCGTGTAAGGCGGCCTTGATGACACGGGCCACCACGGCCGCGCCCACATCCGGGGTGTCCACCGGCATGATCACCGCGTAGTCGCCGCCCGCGGCCGCCCGCAGCCCGGCGCGAAGCGACGCCGACAGCCCTCGCGCCCAGTCGTGCGCCCACACCGTCCGCACGTCCGCCGGTATGCCGAGCCCGTCGTGATGCGGTCCGGTCGCCCCGAGCACGACGACCACCCGCTCGCACCCGCCCTCCCGCAACGCGGCGATCGCCGCGCGCAACCACGCGCCGCCCTCGGCCAGCGCCTTGGGACGGCCGTAACGGGTCCCGGCGCCCGCGGCGAGCACGATTCCGACGGCGACGGCAGGCATGGCGGTCACCGTAACCAGCTCAGGTTGCGGCCGTGTGACGATTGCGAGCCGGGTGGCGCGGGAGGCGGTAACCATTTCGGACACGCCGGAGGTGATCTTGTCGCTTCGGCTGGCGAGACCGCGCACGGTCGCCGATGCTGGACCGATGAGGCGCGACTCGGGAGAGCCGGTGGGCGCGGAGGCAGGTGCCGGGCCCGCGGGCGCGGCGCCGGAGACGGCGGCAGCGTTCGACGCGCTGAGCGAGGACCACGCAGCGGCCGCGCTGAGCGCGTGCTGTTCCTCGCCGGAGTGGGTGCGTGGTGTGCTGGCGGGCCGACCGTACGTGACCGCCGAGCGACTCTTCGCCGCCGCAGACGCGGTGCTCGCCGGCCTCGACGATCGCCGGATCGACGCGGCGCTGGCCGGGCATCCGCGCATCGGCGACCGGCCGGTGGACGCGGAATCGGCGCGTGATCAAGCCGGGATCGGCGGCGCGGATCGCGCGGTGCTCGACGCGCTGGCCGAGGGCAATCGCGCCTACGAACAGCGCTTCGGCCACATCTACCTGGTGTGTGCCGCCGGACGCACCGGCGGGGAATTGCTCGAAGTGCTGCGTTCGCGGCTGGACAACGACCCGGCGACCGAGCGGGAAGTGATGCGGGTGGAGTTGGCGAAGATCAACCGCGTCCGGCTGGGGCGCCTGCTGGATGAGCTGGACGAGGCCGGTGGTTCCGAAGGCACCGTGAGCACGCACGTCCTCGACGCCGTGCGAGGGATGCCCGCCGTCGGTGTGGCCGTGGCCCTGTACCGGGACGGCGACCGGATCGCGGTGGGGACCACGAACGACGACGGCCGGGTGCCCAGGCTGGCCGCGGGACTGCGTCCGGGGACCTATCGCCTGGTGTTCGACACCGGGGACTACTTCGCGGCGCGCGGCGAGGCGACCTTCTATCCGGAGGTGACGGTGACCTTCGCGGTCACCGGCCCCGGACATCATCACGTGCCGCTGCTGTTGTCGCCGTTCGCCTATTCCACCTATCGAGGGAGTTGAGCGCCCATGCCGCTGACCGGGCCGATCGAACTGTCGGACAACCGCTACGGCAAGTCCGAGAACCGCATCGTGCGCATCCGCCGGGACGGCCCGCGCCACGAGATCCGCGACGTGAACGTCTCCACCACGCTGCGCGGCGATTTCGCCGACGCCTACATCAGCGGCGATCAGTCCGCGGTGCTGCCGACCGACACCCAGAAGCAGACCGCCTATGCCTTCGCCAAACAGCCGGGCCTGAGCCCGATCGAGGAGTACGGGCTCGCGCTGGCCCGGCATTTCGTCGACGACATCGCGCCCGTGCACTCCGCGCGCATCGATATCGAGGACTACGCGTGGCAGCGGGCGCGGGTCGGTGCGGGCGAACACGCATTCACCTGGGTCAGGCAGGGACCGCAAGTGCGCACGGCGGCGGTGACGGCCGGGCACGCCGGCTCCTGGGTGGTCGGCGGGGTGCGCGATCTGGTGCTGCTGAAATCGACCGGCTCGGAGTTCGCCGGATTCCTGCGTGACGAGTTCACCGTGCTCGAACCCACCGACGACCGCATGCTCGCGACCTCCCTGACCGCCCAGTGGCGCTTCGCCGAGATCGAGGACGTCGACTGGGAGGCCACGTACGCGGGCGTGGTCGCCCGGATGATCGAAGTGTTCGCCACCCACCATTCGAAAGCGTTGCAACAGACCCTGTTCGAGATGGGCTCGGCGGCGCTCGCCGATTTCCCGGTACTGGCCGAGATCCGCCTGGCGGCGCCCAACAAACATCACTTCGACTACGACCTGGGCCGGTTCGGCATCGCCAACCACGGCGAGGTCTACCACGCCGACGACCGGCCCTACGGACTGATCGAGGCCACACTGCGCCGCGCCGACGCACCGGAAGCGGGGCAGGCATGGCAGTTGTGAGCACGATGGTGATCGACGGCTGTGCCGTGGCGACGGTCGACGCGGCCGGAACCGAGTATCGCGCCGGCCATGTCGTGCTGCACGGTAACCGGATCGGCGCGGTCGGCCCCGGCCCCGCGCCCACCGTCGACGCGCCGCGCATCGACGGTCGCGGCTGCCTGCTCACCCCCGGCCTGGTGAACACCCACAACCACCTCTACCAGTGGATCACCCGCGGCCTGGCCGCCGACCACACCTTGTTCGAGTGGTTGCGCACCCTCTACCCGATCTGGGCGGGCATCGACGAGGACGCCGTGCGGATCGCCGCCACCGGCGCGCTGGCCACCCTGGCCCGCACCGGCTGCACCACCGCCGCCGACCACCACTACGTGTTCCCGCGCGAGGGTGGCGACCCGCTCAGGGCCGAGATCGCCGCCGCCGCCGAGGTAGGGCTGCGTTTCCAGCCCTGTCGCGGGTCGATGGATCTCGGCGTGAGCGCCGGTGGGCTGCCGCCGGACTCGATCGTCGAATCGCTCGACGACATCCTGACGGCGAGCGCCGAAGCCATCGCCTGCTGGCACGACCCGTCCTTCGACTCCATGCTGCGGATCGCCCTCGCCCCGTGTTCCCCGTTCTCGGTCACCCCCGACCTGCTGCGCGAATCCGCGACGCTGGCCAGGGTGAGCGGCGTGCGCCTGCACACCCACCTGGCCGAGACCGTCGACGAACTCGACTACTGCCGCGAGCATTTCGGCGCAACCCCGACGCAGTACCTCGAAAGCCTCGACTGGGTCGGTCCCGACGTGTGGTTCGCGCACGCGATCCACCTCGACGATCCGGCGATCTCCACGCTGGCCCGGCACGGCGCGGGCGTCGCGCACTGCCCGACATCCAACGGCCGCCTCGGCGCCGGCATCGCCAGGGTGCCGGACCTGCTGCGAGCTGGGGTCGCGGTCGGGCTCGGCGTGGACGGCGCCGCGAGCAGCGAGTCCGGCGCCATGCTCGACGAGTCGCGTACCGCCCTGCTCTACGCCCGCGCGGTCGGCGGTCCCACCGCGATGAGTGTGCGCACTGCACTGGAACTGGCGACGATGGGTGGGGCGAGAGTACTGGGCCGCGAGACCGAGATCGGTTCCATCGAACCCGGCAAGCTCGCCGACCTGGCCCTGTGGCGGCTGGACACCCCCGCGCACGCCGGAATCGACGACCCGGTCGTCGCGCTGATCCTCGGTGACCGCCCGCCGCTGGCCGCCTTGCTCGTGAACGGGCGAATCATCGTGCGGGACGGGCAGGTGCGCACGGTCGACGAGGCCGAAACCGGCCGCGCGGTCGCTCGCGCCCAGGCCGCACTGATCACCCGGGCGCACTGATCGCGGACCCACTCGCCTGCCGCGCTCGAAGAAGGCATGCCACCGAGTGCCGGGATTCCTTGCGCGCGTGGCAATCTCACCAGGTGAGTTCCGACGGCTCCGTATCCGCCCAGGTCCGGCACGCTCATCGAGCCCCCTCCGGAGCGGGCGTATCCATGGCTTCCGCATCGGATCGCCCTGGTGGCAGCAATTGCAGGGTGAGGGCTTCGGTGGCCCAGGATGCCCAGTCGGCCTCGGTCCAGCCGCATTCGTGGACGAGGAGCCGGTAGCTCTCGGGAGCCAGTACGGCGAGCGCGATGTCGGCGGCGCGGGCGGCGGCGATGCCTGCGCGCAGCGGCGTCTTGGCGGCCAAGGCCTCGGCAAGGCGGAGCTGAATCAGGTGACGCTGGGCGATGTTGGTTTCCCAGAGCTCGGCGAGTTCGGGATCGGTCGCGGCGGCCGATCGGACCACCTCGAGCAGCGTGCTGACGCGAGCGTACATCGTTGCCGCCGCGGCAACTTGCAGCCGGATCTGCTCAGCGGGCGCGGCCGCTACTTGACTAGAGCGAGTCTCTAGTGAAATCTGACTGTAGCAATGCTCTAGCGAGAGGATGGGTTCATGGCGAGCAGAGGGACACCAGGGGCGAAGGACCGGCTGATCCTGCTGTTGATCACGGCAGTCGAGCTGGTCGTTTTCCTGGACACGACCGTGCTGAATGTGGCGCTGCCCAGCATCGGCGCCGACCTCGGACTCGACGAAGCGGGACTGGGTTGGGTGACCAATGCCTATCTGCTCGCCTTCGGCGGGTTCATGCTGCTGGGCGGGCGCGCCGCCGACCTCCTCGGGCCACGTCGGGTATTCGTGGGCGGACTCACGGTGTTCACGGTGGCGTCCGGGCTGGCCGGATTCGCGTCGACCTCGGCGGTCCTCATCGGCGCCCGGGCATTGCAAGGCCTCGGTGCGGCCGTGGTCATCCCCGCTCAGCTGGCGCTGCTCACCATGACGTTCACCGAACCCGCCGCACGCAACCGCGCCTTCGGGGCATGGAGTGCGATGGGCGCGGCGGGCGCGGCCATCGGCACCGCGGTCGGGGGGCCACTCACCGACCTGTTCGGCTGGCCGTCGATCTTCCTGATCAACCTGCCCGTCGGTGTGCTGGCACTGGCTTTGGTCCGAGTGCTCCCACCAGATCAGGCACTGTCCGTCCGGGCCGTGCGTCGGCTCGACGTGCCTGGGGCAATCACCGGCACGGCAGCGCTGTTGGTCATCGGCTATGCGATCGGTGCGCTCGGCGACGAGTCGATGCGCGGTCTGGCGTGGGGCCTGTTGGTAACCGGTCTCGCGCTCCTTGCCTGCTTCGTGCTTCTCGAGGCTCGCAGCTCACATCCACTGATGCCGTTGCGGCTGTTCGCCATTCACCAGGTGAGCGGGTCGGCTGTGGTCAACGCGCTGGTCGGCGCGGCGCACGTGCCCACCTTCGCCCTGCTGGCGCTGTATCTGCAGAACACCCAGCACTACAGTCCGACCGCGTCCGGCCTCGCGGTGCTACCGGTAGCCGTGGTGAACATCGCCGTCTCCCGCGCGCTGATCCCGTATGCGCTGGATCGGCTGGGCGCCTGGCGGGTGCTGGCCGCGGGCCTCGGGCTGCAAGCGCTGGCTATGGCCTGGTTCGCTCGCCTGCCCGAGCACGGCAACTACCTGATCGACGTGCTGCCCGGTGCGGTACTGCTCGGCGTCGGCCTGCCCGCCGCCTTCGTCGGCGTCACCGTTCCCGCGGTCACCTCCGTCGACAAGGCCGACGCCGGGATCGCGGCGGGCATCGTCAACACCGCACAGCGTGTCGGATCGGGGATCGGAGTTACGGCCGTTCTGCTGCTCGCCGATGTGGTGGCCCGGCAATCCGCGGCAGTCGACGCCTACCGGACCGGACTGAACGTCGCCTTCGCGGTCGCCGCCGCACTTGCCGCGACAGGCGCCGTGCTGACCGTCGCCTTGCTGCGGACGCGTCCGGTACCGGACGCGGAGCCGACGTCCGAAACCCCAGCCGTAGTGAACGATTGACAGGAGAACCCCGATGGCAACCGAGAAGCGTGGCTTCAAGTGGATTCGCACCGAGATCGAAGGACTCGATCCGAAGGTGGACAGTGCACGGATCGTGAGATTGACCAGCTGCCAGCTCCTCCCGAAGAGCCTGCTCGTCGTGCACCTGTTCTACACCGTCGGATTCGTCCGCTTCGCCGGTCCACCCGTCTCGGCGGACTCGGTGGACCGCAACGGCACCGGGATGCTCTACGACCGCGGAATCCGACGCGCCGACGAAACCATGCTCCACCTCTTCTCCTGGGTCGACGACGGGGTATCCAGCCCCACCAGCATCGAAAGTCTCGACTACGTCCGGAACTGGCACTCCGGTGTCGCCCGCACCTGGCCGATGCCCAGGCACACCTTCCAGCACAGCGCCGCCGTCTTCACCCTCATCTACGACCGGCTCCTGCGACATGTCGCGGGGGCGCCCGGACTGAGCGAGAACGAGCGCCGCGCCCAACTCATCCACTGGCGCACCGTGTCCGAACACCTGGGCGTCACCGACATCCCGCACACCTGGCAGGGCATGGAACAACTCCTCGAATCCTACGAACACGGCGCAGACTTCGCGTACTCGCCGGCCGGACAACGACTGGCGAACGCGCTCATCGACCAGTTCGCGACCCGCTGGTTCCCGCGGCCACTGCGCTGGTTCGGTCGCTGGCTGGCGTTGGCATTCTCCGAAGAACACGTCCTCGACACTCTCCGCATACCGCGGCCCCCAAGTGCGTTCAGTCACGCGGTGCGCCGGCTGGCCCGAGTCGCAGTGTTCGCCAGACGTCACCTGCTGCCGGATCCGCGTGAGGTGTTCCGGCTCAGCGACATCATCACCGAGCACAAGGACTCAGCACTGGCGCGATGAAGACCATGCCGACGACCGGCCATGCGAGGCGGGTCGTATCCCCCTTCGGCAGTCAGCCGGACCCGTGCATCGAATCCATGCCCCGGACTGTGTCACGGAAATGCGCCACACGCCGGCGATCTTCGGCGCGTGAATACTCGCCCGTCGCGGAATCGGGAAGTGGAGCTTGACCTCAACAATAGTTGAGGAAGGAAGGTGGTGTGCGCGCGACCGACGGGGTCGCCGAACGCACGAGTGGGAGATCTCGATGACGCACACATCGACCGGCACAACCGTCGCACCGCCGCTGCGGCTGGCCGTGGTGATCGGTAGCAGCAGACAGGGCCGCTACGCACCGGTCGTGGCCGAGTGGTTCCTGAAGCGGGCCGATGCCCGGCCGGATCTGTTGGTCACGTCCATCGATGTGGGCGCACTCGACCTGCCGCACACCTTCGGGGCGCCCGCGCCGGGGGGCACCGATACCCGAGCCGCACTCGCCGACGCGGACGCGTTCGTGATCGTCACACCCGAGTACAACCACAGTTACCCGGCGGCGCTGAAGAATCTCATCGACGCACACGGCCGGGAATGGCAGGCGAAACCCGTGGGGTTCGTCAGCTACGGCGGAATGTCGGGTGGGCTGCGGGCGGTAGAGCACCTGCGGGGCGTCTTCGCCGAACTCCACGCGGTTACCGTGCGCGACACCGTCAGCTTCCACAACCCGTGGCGGTCCGAGGGGGCACCGGGCGGATCGGCGGCGGGCGGGGAGGCCGATTCCGCCGCGACAACCTTGCTGGACCAGCTGGTGTGGTGGGGCGAGGCGCTCCGCGCGGCGCGGGCAGTCCGCCCGTACGGACGGTGAGGGATATGCGACACAGCATGCGGGCGGTCGCGTCCGAGTCCCGGCCGGAGCAGGCCGCCCGCAACCCGATGACGGTGGCCCTCGTCCTGGTGGTCGGCTCGATCATGGCCACCCTGGACCACACGATCGTCAATGTGGCGATCAACCGGCTCTCGGCCGAGTTCGCGGCGCCGCTGACCACCATCCAATGGGTGTCGACCGGATACGCGCTCGCGGTCGCCGGGGTGGTCCCGGTCGCGGCGTGGGCGATGGGCAGGTTCGGGGCCAAACGCATGTACCTGGTGGCCGTGACGATCTTCGCGGTCGGTTCGGTGCTGGCGGGCACGGCATGGAATATCGAATCGCTGATCGCCTTCCGCGTCCTCCAGGGGTTCGGCGGTGGGCTGCTCATGCCGGTGGGGATGACAGTGCTGCTGCGCGCGGCGGACCCGGAGCGGCTGGGGCGAGCCATGAGCACGATGGGGCTGGCGATCCTGGTCGGTCCGCTCGCGGGGCCGGTGCTCGGCGGTTATCTGATCGACGAGATGTCCTGGCGCTGGATGTTCTTCGTCAACGTGCCCGTCGCCGCGGTCGTGTTGCTCCTCGCCGTGCGGGTCTTCCCGCACGATGATCCGCAACCGCGTCGCCGCATCGACACGATCGGGCTCGCGCTGATGTCGCCCGGTCTGGCTCTGCTGATCTACGGGCTCAGCGCCGCGGGCGAACACGGCGGGCTGCCGATCGGTCAGGTCGTGCTGCCGTTGCTGGCAGGCGCGACGCTGGTGGCGATCTTCGTGCACCGCGGATTCACCGCCCCGCAGCCGCTGCTGGACCTGCGGATCCTGCGTCGGCGCGAGGTCGGGGCCGCTTCCGCCCTGGTCGGCCTGTTCGCGGCGGGCTATTTCGGCGCGATGCTGTTGCAGCCGCTGTACTTCCAGGTGGTGCGCGGTGAATCCGCCTTGGTCGCCGGGGCTCTCGGTATCCCGTTCGCGCTGGCGTCTGGTGTCACGATGCAGGTCGCGGGCAGGCTCATCGACCGCTTCCCACCGGGCCGCTACCTGCCCGCCTCGATCGCGGTCGGCATCGTCGGCTTCCTGCTGTTCCGCGCCCAAGTGGACACCGACAGCTCCTACTGGGGACTCTGCGCGGCCATGCTGCTCATGGGCGCGGGCGGTGGCGGCACGCTGATGCCCGCCATCACCACCGCGACCCGCGCGCTCACCCCCGAACAGCAGGCGGGCGGCAGCACGACCGTGAACCTGATCAGCACCACGGCCATGGCGGTCGGCACCGCGGTGGTCGTGGTGGTGCTGTCCACCCTGCTGCCGATCACCGGTGGTCTGCAGGCGTTGCACGGTCTGGATCCCGCCGCGCACGCCGCACTGGCGCCCGCCTTGGCGGCGGCGTTCCGGGACGCCTACCTGGTCGCGCCGATCCTCATGGCCCTTGCCACGATCCCCGCTCTGCTGCTACCGCGGCGCTGAATCCGGGCGGCCTTGTCTCGTCGAGCACTGCCGGGACAAGGTCGACCCGCGGCGGGTGGAGCGCGCTGATGCCCGTGCCCGGCGACAGTCGAGCTGCCTCGACCACCGGAGTGCATCGACCACCGGGCCTCGCCGCTCATCGGGCCTCGCCGCTCACCGGGCCGCGGCGATCACCGGAGTGCGCCGACTATCGGGCGCGTTGATCACTGATCGGCTGCCCGGTGGTGGATACCGTGGGGCATCGGCCGCGGCCGGGATCGGTGATCCGGTCGCAACACGGCCGTGCTCGTAGCGCAACAGCGTGGCAATCGCGCGCCCCTACCGTGGGCCGTCCGGGAGATGGGAGGTGCGAGATGGATCTGGACACGATCCGGGAAATCGTCGTGCCCCGTGACCGGGCCGAACTGGCCGCGGCGGGGTCGGCGCCCGGGACCGCGATTCTGGCGGGCGGGACCTTTCTCTATTCCGAGCCGCAGAAGCGCCTGGATCGGCTCGTCGACATCACCGGGCTGGGCTGGCCCGCGCTGACCCTGCACGAGGGCGGTCTGGAGATCGCCGCGACGTGCACGCTGGCCGAGTTCGCCGGGGCGACACCGGGACGGGAACTCGGTCTGTCACCGCGCTGGTTCGGCCTGCCCGCCACCGCGTTGTTCGCCGCCTCCTGCCGGGCGTTGCTGGCCTCGCACAAGATCTGGCGCAGCGCGACCGTCGGCGGGAACGTCTGCCTCGCGCTGCCCGCGGGCGCGGTGCTGGCCGCCCTGGTGGCCTTGGACGCCGATGCGGTGATCTGGCCCGCCGAGGGCGGGGAACGCAGGATCGCCCTGCGCGACTTCGTGCTCGGCCCGGGGCGCACCGTGCTCGAACCCGGCGATGTGCTGCGCGCGCTGAAGGTGAACTCCCTGATCCTGATGTCGCGCATCGCGATACGCAAGGTCGCGCTGGCTCCGCTCGGCCGCTCGGGCGCCGTGGTGATGGGCCGTCGCGATCTCGACGGCACGGTCGCGCTCACCGTCTCGGCGGCCACCAGCAGGCCCGTCGTCCTCGGCTTCTACGGCGCGCCCACGCGCGGGGAGATCGACGCCGCCGTGGCGGGCATCGACCCGGAACTGTGGTTCGACGACCCGCACGGCGATCCCGCATGGCGCGCGCACGTCACCGGCCTGCTCGCCCACGAGGTGTGCGCCGAACTGGCGGGCGGAGCCCGGTCGTGAAATTCGAGATCGACGGACGCGCCGTGGAAACCGGCGCACGGCCCGGCCAGTGCCTGCGCACCCTGCTGCGCGAGCACGGCGCGCTCGCGGTGAAGAAGGGCTGCGATGCCGGGGACTGCGGCGCGTGCACCGTCCTGCTCGACGGGCTGCCGGTCCACTCCTGCATCACCCCAGCCCACCGCGTCGACGGCGCCGCCGTCACCACCGCGGCCGGGCTCGGCACGCCCGAGCAGCCGCATCCGATCCAGCGGCGCTTCCTCGAGGAATCGGCCTTCCAATGCGGCTTCTGCACCGCGGGCATGGTCATCACCGCGGCGGGTCTGGCCTGCGGGACGCCCGCCGCCCCCGCGGCCGAGGATCTCCCGGAGATGTTCAAGGGAAACCTCTGCCGTTGCACCGGCTACCGGCCGATCCTCGCCGCGCTCGGTCTCGCGCGCACGCGCGATCCCTTCGGCCATGCCGAGACCAGCGTGTCCACCGCGTTCGCCGAGGTGGTCCCAGCGGCTGGGCCGAGCGATCCTTACGGCTCCGCAGGGAGCGCCGGCCTCGCTGGATACGCCGCGCCCGCCGAGTCCACCGCGACGACAGGATCGGCCGTGTCCGCTGGATCTACCGCGACGACAGGATCGGCCGTGTCCGCTGGATCTACCGCGACGGCCGGACCGGCCGCGTCCGCTGGATCCACTGCGACGGCCGGACCGGCAGGGCGCGCCGATCCCGCCGAGGCGGTGGGCGAGCGCTATCCGTTCGGGACCGGATCCGTGCTCGGCGCCGATCTGCGCGCACCGGCGGGCCCGCGCATCGTGTGCGGGACCGAACCGTTCACCATGGATTTCCTTGCGGGCGAATCGGATCAGGCACCACCGACCGTGCCGCTGGAACTAGCGGTCCTGACCAGCCCGCACCCGCACGCGCGGATCGCGTCGATCGACACAGCCGAGGCCGAGGCGTTGCCCGGCGTGCGCGCGGTGCTCACCCACGCCGACGCGCCGGAGCGCGCCTTCTCCACCGCCAGGCACGAGGAGCGCTCCGACGACCCGGACGACACCTACGTGCTCGACAGCACGGTGCGGTTCGTGGGGCAGCGGGTCGCGGCCGTGGTGGCCGACGATCTCGGCACCGCGCTGGCGGCATGCCGGTTGCTGCGGGTCGAATACGAGGTGTTGCCCGCGGTGTTCGATCCGCAGGAGGCGCTGGCCGACGGGGCCCCGCTGGTTCATGGTGAGAAGACCGGTGCGGCACGGATCGCCGACCCGGCGCGCAATCTCGTCGCCGAGGTGCACGGGGAAGTCGGCTCGCTCGCGGACGGTCTGGCGCGGGCGGCGAAGGTGGTGCGCGGGGTGTGGCACAGCCCGCGCGCGCAGCACGTGCATCTGGAGACCCACGGCGGGGTCGGCTGGCTGGACGCGGACGGGCGGCTGGTGGTGCGGTCGAGCACGCAGGTGCCGTTCCTGGTGCGGGCGGAGCTGTGTGAGCTCTTCGGACTCGAGCGGGACCGGGTGCGGGTGTTCGCGGCCAGGGTCGGCGGCGGGTTCGGGGCCAAGCAGGAGATGCTGGTCGAGGATCTGATCGCGCTGGCCGTGCTGCGGACGGGCAGGCCGGTGCGCTACGAGTTCACGCGGACGGCGGAGTTCGTGTCCGCGACCAGCAGGCATCCGATGCGGGTCGAGGTCACCGCGGGCGCGGACACGGCGGGCACCCTGACCGCGCTGGCGGTGGACGTGCTCACCGACGCGGGCGCGTACGGCAATCACAGTCCCGGCGTGATGTTCCACGGCGTGAGCGAGTCGGTGGAGGTCTACCGCTGCCCGAACAAGCGGGTCGACGCCCGGTCGGCTTACACCAACAATGTGCCCTCCGGTGCGTTCCGCGGGTACGGGCTCGGGCAGGTCGTCTTCGGCATCGAGTGCGCGCTCGACGAGCTGGCCAGGGAACTGGGCATGGACCCGTTCGAGTTCCGCGCCCGCAATGTGGTGGTTCCCGGCGACCTGTTCGTCGGCGTCGATGTCGAGCCGGGCGATCTGATGTTCGGCAGCTACGGCCTGGACCAGTGTCTGGCGAAGGCGCGGGCGGCGCTGCGGCGCGGCAACGGCGTCACCGCGCCCGGCCCGGACTGGCTGGTGGGGGAGGGGATGGCGCTGGCGATGATCGCGACCATCCCACCGCGCGGGCACCGCGCGGATGCCTCGCTCACCCTGCGCCGTGACGGGCGCTACGAATTGCGTTTCGGCACAGCGGAGTTCGGCAACGGTACGACGACAGTGCACCTCGGTCTCGCCGCCGCCGCGCTCGGGGTGCCCGCGGGGCTGATCGACATCCGTCAGGCCGACACCGATCTGGTCGGCTACGACACCGGCGCGTTCGGCTCGACCGGCATCGTGGTCGCGGGCAAGGCCACCCATCTGGCCGCCGTCGCGCTGCGGCGACAGATCCTGGCCAGGGCCGCCGAGCTGACAGGTTCCGCGCCGGACGAGCTCGGCCCCGACGGTGTGCGCTGTGGTTCCCGGCTGGTCACTCCGGCCGAACTCACCGCCGACGGGGAGTTGCTCGCCCGGGCCTCGCACGCGGGCACGCCGCGTTCGGTCAGCTTCAATGTGCAGGCTTTCCGGGTGGCGGTGCATCCGCCCACCGGCCAGGTGCGCATCCTGCAGTCGTTCCAGGCCGCCGACGCGGGCACGGTGCTGCATCCGGCGCAGTGCCGCGGACAGGTGG
This sequence comes from Nocardia higoensis, assembly GCF_015477835.1. NCBI lineage: Bacteria > Bacillati > Actinomycetota > Actinomycetes > Mycobacteriales > Nocardiaceae > Nocardia > Nocardia higoensis. The sequence goes on from NZ_JADLQN010000005.1 coordinate 168,254, forward strand.
AAGGCGGTGCCGCCCAGGCCATCGGCACCGCGCTGTACGAGGACATGCGCAGTGAGCGGGGAGTCGTCACCACCGACGTCTTGCGCCACTATCACATTCCGCAGGCCGCCGACCTGCCCGTCACCGAGGTCGAATTCGCCGTCACCAGCGACGAACTCGGCCCGCTCGGCGCGAAATCCATGAGCGAGTCCCCGTTCGACCCGGTCGCGCCCGCACTGGCCAACGCCATACGCGACGCCACCGGCGTCCGGATGTACCGGCTGCCCATGACCGCCGACCGAATCTGGCGAGCCCTGCGAGAAGGAGAGCGACGATGACCGCGACGCGGTTGCCGGAGAACGTCCGTGCCCGGATCGAGGCCATGCTCGAGGCCGTCGACGCGGGGCTACGGGCGCACTATCCCGGACCGGGACAGCGGGGCCAGCCGATCCACACCGTGTACGTGCCCGCCGACCAGGTCACCGCCGAGACCCCGGCGAGCTGGGGCACGGCCGCCCTCGCCCTTCTCGACCGGCACCACGAGAACCTGACCGACCTCGACATCGCGGGGGTGCTGCCCGCCGTGCGCGAGCGGCTGCGCGCCGATCCGATCCAGGACCTGCGCATCGACTTCGAGGACGGCTACGGCCCGCGCTCGGCCGCCGAGGAGGACGCGGCGGCGCTGGCGGCGGGCGAGATCCTGGCGGGCTGGGCGAGCGCGGCGCACGGACCGCGCCGGTTCGGCATCCGCACCAGAGGACTCGGCGGACTGGAGCGGCGCCGTGCTCTGCGCACCCTGGAACTGGTCTTCGACGGGGCGGGCGGCGTGCCCGCGGGATTCGTGGTGACGGTGCCGAAACTGCGCGCCGCCGAGCAGGTCTCCGCACTGGTCGCGCTGTGTGAGGGACTCGAACGCGGCAGCGGATTCGCCACCGGGTCGCTGCGCTTCGAACTGCAGATCGAGAGCCCGCAGGCGATCATCGGCCCCGACGGCAACGCGCCGGTCGCGCGGATGATCAGCCTCGCCGAAGGCCGCTGCGAAGCCCTGCACTTCGGCACCTACGACTACACCGCCGACTGCGGCGTGGCCGCCCCGTATCAGGCGCTCGACCATCCCGCCGCCGACTACGCCAAAGCGGTCATGCAGGTCGCCGCGGCGCAGACCGGGGTGTGGGTGTGCGACGGCTCCACCCAGATCGTGCCCGAGGCCGATCCGCCCGCGGCGCTGCGCGAACACCACCGCCTGGTCACCCGCTCGCTGCGGCGCGGCTACTACCAGGGCTGGGACATGCACCCCGGTCACCTGATCACGCGCTGGGCGGCCACCTACGACTTCTTCCGGTCCGCCGTCGCGGTCGCCGTGCCCCGGCTCGGCGCGTACCTCGGCGCGCGCGGGGGCGGCGCGGACGTGGTCGACGAGCCCGCCACCGCGCAGGCGCTGGCCTCGACCGTGCTGCGCGCGGTGCAGTGCGGGGCGTACACCGAGGAGCAGTTGCGCGCCGACGCCCCCGGTCTCGGCCTCGACGTGGTGCGCGCGCTGGCCCTGCGACAGCCGGTGCCCACCGTCTAGAATCCGTCGGTGCTCTCGTACGCCGATCCGTTGCCCGCGCGCCCGGAACGTGTGCTGGTGGCCGGGGTGTCGGGGGTGGGCAAAACCACTCTCGCGGCCAGGATCGCCGAGATCACCGGTGGCGCGCACACCGAGATCGACGGGCTCTTCCACGGCCCGGGATGGACACCGCGCGGCGCTTTCCTCGACGACGTGCGCGCCCTCGTGGCCGCGCCCGCGTGGACCACCGAGTGGCAATACGGCATCGCCCGGCCGATCCTCGCCGGCCGCGCCGACCTGCTGGTCTGGCTCGACCTGCCTTTCTACCGGGTGACCCTGCCCGGCGTGGTGCGGCGGACACTGCGCCGCAGGCTGCGGCGCGAAGAGCTGTGGAACGGCAATGTCGAAGGGCCGCTGCGTCATTTCTTCACCGACCCCGAACACATCGTGCGCTGGGCGTACCGGACGCGGAACAAGTACGCCGAACTGGTGCCGTCGCTGGCGCGGACTCACCCTCGGCTCGCGGTCGTGCGGCTGCGCAGTCGAGGCGAGGTCGACACCTGGGTCACGGGCCCGCTCTCCCGAGCCTGCTGCCGCACCCCCGGCCCGGACGTCACTGATCCGGCGGACCCGACGAGCTGAACCGGGCCCGCCGCCGAACCCCGTTCGACCGCCGCGATCTCCTGCTGGAGCCGACCGCGACCCGCGCCGCCCGAAGCCGTGCACGGTCCGCGCCGGATCGGCTGTCGTCGAGCCCGCGTCGATACGCCGTCGCGGTGCTCAGCCGAAGAGAGCCCGCACGAACGGGATCGAGTCGACGAGCGAGGCGTTCACCGCGCTGCTGTGGTCCTCGTCGTAGACCTTCACCGTGACCGGCTCGCCGCGCGCCATCAGGGTGGCGGCGAAGCGCAGGGTCTGCGGAGTGAGCACGTCGGTGTCGCGCAGGCCGTGACCGAGGAACAGCGGGCGGTCGTAGCCGGATTCGGGCAGGCCCAGGTAGCGCGCGAGCAGGCCGTGCGCATCGGGCAAGGAGTTCAGCGGGCGGGCGAACAGGGTGCCGAGCACGACGTTGTTCGCGCTGAGTTCGTTGCCGAAGTCCTCGAGGCACACGCTGCGCCCGCGCTCGACCCAGTCGCGGCCCGCATCGGTCAGCAGGGTCTCGATGCCCAGCTCGGGATGGGCGGTCTGCAGGCCGGCGAGCAGATACAGCACATAGGCGCTCAGATGCGGGCCGAGTTCGATCGGCGGCACATTCGGGCCGAGGAATTGCAGCGCGTCTTCGATGTAGGCGGGCACCCCGGTGCCGACCGCCCCCCGATAGTCCAGGTCCGAACCGCCGAGCTCGGTGGCGTGGCGCGCGGTGAACACCGCTGCCGCACCACCCTGCGACTGACCGACCACGACCCACTTGCGCGACAGGGACGGGTACTGGGTGGTGGCCGCGCGGACGGCGTCGACGATGTTGTGCGCCTCGACCATGCCGTCGAGGTAGGGGTGCTCGCCCGGCGTGCCGAGCCCGGCGTAGTCGGCGGCCACCACCGCGTAGCCCTGGTCGAGCCAGGCGCCGAGGTAGGCCCAGTCGCGTTCCCGTGCGCCCGGCCCGGCGAGGCTGTAGGCGCAGTCGTCGCCGATGCCCACGGTGCCGTGCGCCCAGGCGATCACCGGCCAGCCACCGGCGGGCGGTTCGCCCTGCGGGAAGTAGACCGCCGCGCTCGCGGTGGTGGGGGTGTCCCCGACGGTCGTCGAGCCGTACAGCAGGCGGGCGCCCGCCCCGGCCGCGGGCGGGGTCGCGATCGCGGCGAGCGGCTGGACCGACTCGACGGCTCCGGGCGGCGGCGCGGCCTGCGCCACGATGGGCGCGACGAGCGGGGGGATGGCGCAGCCTGCGGCGACGGCCGCGGCGGCGAGGAATCTGCGCATCGGGGTGTCTCCTGTCGGAGCGGAGTCTCGGCGGGCCGCTCGAGCCCGCACGACCAGTCTCGCGCATCCGGCTACCCGCGCGCGGCAGGCTCGAGCCGGTGGCACGGGCCACAGGGGAGGCAGCCGCCCGCCCTTGTGAAACGACTCACAACATCGCTACTACGGGTCGTCGTGCGGGGTCCCCCGCGTGAAGCCAAAACAGTACGGGCGTTATGGTAAAACCGCACGTCAGGGCTACCTGTGGGTAGTATTCACGCCTGCTATCCGCAGGCAAATTTTGCAAAGTTAGCAATGGGGCCCGCAAAGCTAGCTGGATTTCACACAAAGAACAGGTAGACGGCTATTTCTTCGTATGCCATCGTTTGTGAGTACACCCCGAAGGCATAGCAAGCCTGCAAAGCGCCGCCCTAGCAGTTCGAGCGTGAAGCTCGGTCTCACAGCGGCCGACCTACCGACCTACCGAAGGAAGTGGAGTCAGGAATGTCGACCACCGGCACCCCGAAGACCGCCGAGGAAATCCAGAAGGATTGGGACACCAACCCGCGCTGGAAGGGCGTCACCCGCAACTACACCGCCGAGCAGGTTGTCAAGCTCCAGGGCAGCGTCGTCGAGGAGCACACCCTCGCCCGCCGCGGCTCGGAGATCCTGTGGGACCTGGTGAACAACGAGGACTACATCAACTCCCTCGGCGCCCTCACCGGCAACCAGGCCGTGCAGCAGGTCCGCGCCGGCCTGAAGGCCATCTACCTGTCGGGCTGGCAGGTCGCCGGTGACGCGAACCTCTCCGGTCACACCTACCCCGACCAGAGCCTGTACCCGGCCAACTCGGTGCCGCAGGTCGTGCGTCGCATCAACAACGCGCTGCTGCGCGCCGACGAGATCGCCAAGGTCGAGGGCGACACCTCGGTCGAGAACTGGCTGGCCCCGATCGTGGCCGACGGCGAAGCCGGCTTCGGTGGCGCGCTGAACGTCTACGAGCTGCAGAAGGCCATGATCGCCGCCGGTGTCGCCGGTTCGCACTGGGAAGACCAGCTGGCCTCGGAGAAGAAGTGCGGCCACCTCGGTGGCAAGGTGCTCATCCCCACCCAGCAGCACATCCGCACCCTGACCTCCGCGCGTCTGGCCGCCGACGTCGCCGGCGTGCCGACCGTGGTCATCGCCCGCACCGATGCCGAGGCCGCCACCCTGCTGACCTCCGATGTCGACGAGCGCGACCGCGAGTTCCTGGACGGCACCCGCACCGCCGAGGGCTTCTACGGCGTGAAGAACGGCATCGAGCCCTGCATCGCCCGTGCCAAGGCCTACGCCCCCTACGCCGACCTCATCTGGATGGAGACCGGCGTGCCGGATCTCGAGGTCGCCAAGAAGTTCGCCGAGTCCGTCCGCAGCGAATTCCCCGACCAGCTGCTGGCCTACAACTGCTCGCCGTCCTTCAACTGGAAGGCGCACCTGGACGACTCGACCATCGCGAAGTTCCAGAAGGAACTGGGCGCCATGGGCTTCAAGTTCCAGTTCATCACTCTGGCCGGCTTCCACTCGCTCAACTACGGCATGTTCGACCTGGCGCACGGCTACGCCCGCGAGGGCATGACCGCCTTCGTCGACCTGCAGGAGCGCGAGTTCAAGGCCGCCAAGGAGCGTGGCTTCACCGCCGTCAAGCACCAGCGTGAGGTCGGCGCCGGCTACTTCGACACCATCGCCACCACCGTCGACCCGAACACCTCGACGGCCGCGCTGAAGGGCTCCACCGAAGAGGGTCAGTTCCACTGAGCCGAAACGGCCGGTGACAACTCCGGTTTCGTGACGGGACCACCCATGCCCCGTCCGCGGACCAGTCGTCCTCTACGCCAGTAGGGGTGTACTGCCCTCCCTCGCTGAACAGCCCCAGCGAGGGAGGGCATCCCTATACCTTGGGACCAGCCAGACCAGCCCAGCAAGACCAGACCCCAGCCACACCAGACCAGCAGGAGCGGGACGTGAGCAGCGAGAAGATTCAGCGTGTCGGAGTCATCGGCGCCGGACAGATGGGTGCCGGAATCGCGGAAGTGTGCGCCCGTGCGCACGTGGACGTGCTCGTCTACGAACAGACCAGGGAACTGGCCGCAGCGGGCCGCGCCCGCATCCTGCGTTCGCTGGATCGCGGCGTCAGCAGTGGCAAGATCACCGAACGCGAACGTGAGCAGGCCGCCTGGCGGCTGCGTTTCACCTCCGATCTCGCCGACTTCGCCGATCGTCAGCTGGTCGTCGAGGCCGTGCTGGAGAACGAAGAGGTGAAGACCTCGATCTTCGCCGAACTCGACAAGGTCGTCACCGATCCCGACGCGGTGCTGGCCTCCAACACCTCCTCCATCCCGATCATGAAGGTCGCCGTCGCCACCGCCAACCCCGAGCGGGTGATCGGCATGCACTTCTTCAACCCGGTGCCGGTGCTGCCGCTGGTCGAGCTGGTCACCACCCTCAAGACCAGCGCGGCCGTGTCCGCGCGCGCGGAAGCCTTCGCGAGCGAGGTGCTGGGCAAGCAGGTCGTGCGCTCGGCCGACCGCTCCGGTTTCGTCGTCAACGCGCTGCTGGTGCCCTACCTGCTCTCGGCCATCCGCATGGTCGAGTCCGGCTTCGCCACCAAGGAAGACGTCGACAAGGCGATGGTGCTCGGCTGTGCGCACCCCATGGGTCCGCTGGCGCTGACCGACCTGGTCGGCCTGGACACCGTCAAGTCCATCGCCGACTCCATGTACGCCGAGTTCAAGGAGCCGCTGTACTCGGCCCCGCCGCTGCTCATGCGTATGGTCGAGGCCGGTCTGCTCGGCAAGAAGTCCGGCGCGGGCTTCTACCAGTACAACAAGTAACCACCCAGGTCTGCCGCGGGTTCGTGACGCACCCCGTTACCGCCGCGTGCGGTAGCGGGGTGTAGCGCACCTCGGCGCTTCGCGGTGCTTCCCGCGGCGGCCGACATAAGCTGCAAGGACGAGAGCGCAACGCTGTGCGTCGCCGTTCGGCGGTTCACGCGCAGCCGATCGAAAGAAGGTTCCCGCGCATGGTCAACGTCACCGAGGGCTACGGATCGAGCATCCTGGGCTACCCCAGGATCGGACCGCACCGGGAACTCAAGCGGGCGCTGGAGTCCTACTGGCACGGCACGCTCAGCCGCGAGGAACTGCTCGAGGTCGGGCGCGACATCCAGGACCGCCAGTTCCGCGAGCTGGCCGCGACCGGTCTCACCCAGGTCCCCGGCAACACCTTCTCCTTCTACGATCACATCCTGGACAACGCGCTGCTCTTCGGCGCGGTCCCGCAGCGCTTCCGGGCCCACCAGGACGGGATGGACCCGCTGGACTTCTACTTCCTGATGGCGCGCGGCCGCCCCGATCTACCGCCGCTGGAGCTGGTGCGCTTCATCGACACCAACTACCACTACCGTCAGCCCGAACTCGAGCCCGACACCGAGTTCTCCCTGCACCCCGAGGCGCTGCTCGACGAGTTCGACCGCGCGATGGCCGCGGGCATCGAGCTGCGCCCGGTGATCGTCGGTCCCGCCTCGCTGCTGCTGTTGTCCAAGGCCGGCGCCCAGCCCGGTGAGGCCGGCTTCGACACCCTGAGCCTGCTCGACAAGCTGCTGCCGTACTACGAGGAGCTGTTCGAGATCCTCGCCAAGCGCGGCGCCACCTGCGTGCAGCTCGACGAGCCCGCCTTCACCAGCGAACGCACCGAAGCCGAACTCGCCGCCTTCGAGCGCGCCTACCAGCGGCTGTCCAAGGCCCCGCTGCGTCCGCGCATCCTGGTCACCGGCCAGTACGGCGATTTCCGCCCCGCGCTGGACATCCTGGCGGCCACCGGCGTCGAGGCCATCGGCCTGGATCTGGCCAGCTACCGCATCGACCCCGACGAGCTGGCGAAGGTGCCCGGCATCCGCCGCAAGCGGCTCTACGCGGGCGTCATCAGCGGCCGCAACGTCTGGCGCGCCGACCGCTACGTGACGCTGGAATACCTCAACGCGCTGACCAAGGTCTGCCCGGATCTGGTGGTCTCCACCGGCAGCACCCTGCTGCACGTGCCCTACGACCTGCTCGTCGAATACGACATCGACGGCAATGTCGCCGACCGGCTCGCCTTCGCCAAGCAGAAGGTCGGCGAGGTCGTCTCGCTGGCCAAGGCGCTCACCGAGGGCCCGTCGGACAAGTGGCGCAAGCGCCCGCGCGAGGTGCACTTCAAGCAGAAGCACGCCGTGCGCCAGCGCGTCTACGCCGTCACCCCGGAGATGCGTTCGCGCGAGCCCTACGAAGAGCGTCGCGCCGCCCAGCAGGCCAGGCTGAACCTGCCCCCGGTCCCGGCCACCACACTCGGCTCGTTCCCGCAGACCGATCGCATCCGTCAGGCCCGCTACGACCTCGGCGAGGGACGGCTGTCCTACGAGGAGTACCGCAAGCGCATCGAGGCCGAGATCGAGGCCACCATCCGCCTGCAGGAGGACATCGGCCTCGACGTGCTCGTGCACGGCGAGCACGAGCGCAACGACATGATCCAGTACTTCGCCGAACTGCTGGACGGTTTCGCCACCACCCACTTCGGCTGGGTGCAGGTCTACGGCTCGCGGTGCGTGCGCCCGCCGATCATCTACGGCGACGTCTCGCGTCCCGCGGCGATGACGGTGGACTGGATCAGCTACGCCCAGTCGCTGACCGACAAGCCGGTCAAGGGCATCGTGACCGGCCCGGTCACGATGATCGCGCGGTCGTTCGTGCGCCAGGACCAGCCGCTCTACGAGACCGCCGACCAGGTGGCGCTGGCCATCCGCGACGAGGTCGCGGACCTGGAGAAGGCGGGCATCGCCATCATCCAGGTCGACGAGCCCGCAATTCGCGAGATGCTGCCGCTGCACGACCGCGGCCGTGCCGAGTACCTGCGCTGGGCGGTCGGCGCGTTCCGCCTGGCGACCTCGGGCGTGCGGGCCGACACCCAGATCCACACCCACATCGGCTACTCCGGCCGCACCGAGATCGTCGACGCCATCGAGGAACTCGACGCCGACGTCACCGCCATCGTGGCCACCCGCTCCACCGAATGGGTGCTCAAGGCGCTGAAGGAGGATGCCGCGGGCGGTCACGGCCTCAGCCACGGCGTCGGCCCCGGCGTCTACGAGAGCCGGTCGGCGCGCATCCCGGACATCGACGAACTCGACGAGCTGCTCTCGGCCGCCGCCGAAGCCGTCACCCCGGAACGGTTGTGGGCCAACCCCGACGGCGGTCTCAAGACCCGCCACTACTGGCAGCTCGAGCCGTCGCTGCGCAATATGGTCGCCGCCGCTCGGCGCGTCCGGCGCAGGGCAGCCGCCGCCGCGGACCGATGAGCCCGCACCGGGTTCACCGGTGCTACTCGAGTATCACAACGGATCGTCAGTGCTACTTTTCAGGCGGAAAGTAGCACTGATATCCCGAGACGTCGTCAGCTGTTCCTTTTCGGAGGTCGCTTGCCCAGAGTGTCCGCGGGGCGCCCCGCCGAGGGGAGGAAGCGCGTCCAGCGCTTCTTGCGGGCGGGTTTCGCGCCGGGCTCGGGTGTGCCGGTGTCCTCGGCCTGGACTTCGTAGGTGCGGATGTAGGCGCCCGCGAAGGCTTGGACGGTGGCGGTGACGGGGATGGCGAGCAACGCGCCTGTCGGGCCGAGCAACGCGGCGCCCGCGAGGACGGCGCCGAAGGCGACGGCGGGGTGCATGTCCAGGGTGGTGGCGGTGATGCGCGGCTGCAAGATGTAGTTCTCGAACTGCTGGTAGACGACGATGAAGCCGAGGATCCACAGGGCCGAGCGCGGGTTGTCCACGAGGGCCACGATGACGGGGACGGCGCCGGCGAGATAGGTGCCCACGGTGGGGATGAACTGGGACATGACGCCGACCCACAGGGCCAGGGCCAGCGCGGAGGGGATGTCGAGGACGCGCAGGGCGGCGTAGTGGGCGACGGCCGAGCAGAGCGCGAGCAGGCCGCGGGAGTAGATGTAGCCGCCGGTCTTGTCGACGGCGATATCCCAGGCACGCCGCACGTGCACCTGCTTCTGGGGCGGCAGCAGGGAGCAGACCGCATTGCGGAAACGCGGGCCGTCGGCGGCGAAGTAGAAGGTGAACAGCAGGATGCCGAGAATCTGGAACAGCGCGCCCACGGCGGCGGTGCCGATGCCCCAGGCGTTCTCGGCGAAGCCGACGAGATAGCCCTCGAGCTGGCCGCTCCACTCCGTCGCGTACTCGCGGATGTCGTCGGCGGACAGCTCGGTACCGAAGGTGCCGTTGACCCAGTCGACGACCTGCACGGCATTGGTCGGCGCGTTCTGCACCAGGGAGGTGATCTGGTCGACCAACAGGGTGCCGAGCGCGCCGAAGAAGGTGACTACGATGGCGATCAGTCCGAGGAACACCAGCCCGGTGGCCAGACCGCGCCGCATGCCGCGCCTGGCCAGCTGGTTAACCGCGGGCTCGATCGCGAACGCCAGGAAGAGCGAGACCAGCAGAATGGTGAGCAGGCCCCGCAGGCGTTCGAGCATCCACAGGCCGACCAGTAGACCGCAGATGGTCGCCGCGCCGAGAAGGAACACGCGCAACAGCCACGGCGGCGCCGCGATGTCGACCTCGGTGCGCATGGCTCTCCTCGCCCGCGCCGAAGCCCCGGCCGCCGGGGAACCCGGCCGGTCCGTGGCTTCGTCGGCGGGCGCAGGACCGGCGGTGATCTCGCTGGGTGCGGTGCCGACGGGAATGCCGCCGGGCGCAGGACCGGCGGTGATCTCGCCGGGAGCATCCGCTCCGGGAGAAGCCGTGCCAGAAGATTTCTCCTGGGCGGCGTTCGAGTCGGTCTCGTTGTCGGCCACAGCACAAACGTAGCGATCGGGCCGGACCCGCGCTCACCCCGTGCCGGGCCCGGTCATGTTGCGGCGGCTACCTGGTGGCGCCTACATCGTGGCGGCGTCGATGACGAAGCGATAGCGCACGTCGCTGTCGACCACCCGGTCGTAGGCGTTGTCGATCTCGTCGGCGGAGATGACCTCGATCTCGGCGCCGATCCCGTGCTGGGCGCAGAAGTCCAGCATCTCCTGGGTCTGGGCGATGCCACCGATCATGGAACCGGCCAGCGAGCGCCGCAAGGCGGCCAGGTGGAAGCTGCGCAGCGTGGTCGGGTTCTCCGGCATTCCGAGTTGGACGAAGGTGCCGTCGAGGCGGAGCAGCCGCAGGTACTTCTCGACGGGCAGGTCGGCGGAGACGGTGTTGAGGATGAGATCGAAGCGGTTGCGAAGATCGCGGAAGGTCTGGTCGTCGCTGGTGGCGTGGTAGTGGTGGGCACCGAATCGCTTGCCGTCCTCCTGCTTGCTCAGCGAATGGCTCAGCACGGTCACCTCCGCGCCCATCGCCGCGGCCAGCTTCACGCCGATATGGCCGAGACCGCCCATGCCGACGATCGCGACCCGCTTGCCGGGGCCCGCGTTCCAGTGCCGCAGCGGGGAGAACAGGGTGATGCCCGCGCACAGCAGCGGCGCGGCCACATCCAGGCCGATGCCGTCGGGGATGCGCAGCACGAAATTCTCCGTGACGACGATCTGCGTGGAGTAGCCGCCGAGGGTGTAGCCACCCGGCTGCACGGACTCGGCGACCGGGTGGTTGTAGGTCATGACCGAGCCGCGCAGGCAGTACTGCTCCTCGTCGGCGACGCAGTTCTCGCACTTGCCGCAGGAGTCGACCAGACAGCCGACACCGACCCGGTCCCCCGCGGCGAACCCGGTGACCGCGCTGCCGACCGCGGCGACGATGCCCGCGATCTCGTGACCGGGCACGCACGGATAGTGCGCGCTGCCCCACTCGTTGCGGGCGGTGTGGATGTCGGAATGGCAGATCCCCGCGTACTTCACGTCGATGAGCACGTCGTGCGGGCCCAGTTCGCGGCGTTCGATGGTGATCTTCTGGAACGCGCCCTCCGGCGAGGGCAGGGCGTATGCGGCGGCAGCGGTGCTCATGCGTACATGCCTACCGGCGCATGCACCGGTTTGCCAACCGATCGGCGCGGTCGACCTCCACAATGGGACGGGTTCCGGTCGTCGGACCGGGGGAGGCGGAGGGCGCATGCACGACGATCGGCGTGGCGGCGGCGGCGCGACCGCTGTACTCGTGATCGTCGCCGTGGTCGTGACCGCGTTCCTCGGGTTCGGCGGCGGGTGGCCGTTGCGGGAATCCGGCACCACGACCGCGACAAGCACCAGGCCGCCCGCGCCGCCGCTGGATCAGGCCGAGGTCGCCGCCGCGCTGAGCCCGGCGATGGTCCACATCACCACCCGCACCCGCGCCTTCGGACAGGGCACGGCGGGCTCGGGGATCGTGCTCACCGCCGACGGGCAGGTGCTGACGAGTCATCACGTGATCAAAGGAGCCGAACAGGTCAGCGTCGTCTCGGTCGCGACCGGCGAGGAGTTCGAGGCCACGGTGCTCGGTTACGACTCGACCGCCGACATCGCGCTGCTGGCGCTGACCGGCGCCGAGGATCTGCCGACCGCTCGGCTGGGTGATTCCTCCGGGTTGCGGGTGCGCGACGAGGTGCTCGCGCTCGGGAACGCGGGGGGCGCGGGCGGCACACCGACCGCGACGCCGGGGCGGATCACCGCGCTCAACAGCACGATCGTGGCGCTCGATGCCGCCGACTTCTCACGCAAAGCCCTGCGCGGCATGGTCGAGATCGAGGCGCCGGTGAGTGCGGGCCAGTCCGGTGGCGCGCTCGCCGACTGGCAGGCCATGGTGGTGGGCGTGGTGACCGCCTCGTCCGGGGAGGCAGGCCAGGAATCCGGGCCCACCGCGCCCGCGAGTACCCCACCGCGGCGGCCGATCCCCGCACCGTCGAGCACCCGGTCCGCACCGACGCGGGCGGGCGGGTACGCGGTGCCGATCGACACCGCCATGAGGGTCGTCGAGCAGATCCGGTCGGGCATCCCCAGCGACAGCGTGCACGTCGGGCAGACCGCCACGCTGGGCGTGCTGATCTCCGACGCCCGGCCGAGCGGCGCCCGCGTCGACGTCGCGCTCTACGGAATGCCCGCCTACGGCGCCGGGATCAGGGACGGGGAGACCATCGTCTCGCTGGACGGGCGGGCGATCGGCACCTCGCGCGCGTTGCGCACCGCCATCGACAAGCGGCGTCCCCGGGAGACGGTGCGGATCGGCGTGGTCGGCACGGACGGGGTCGAGCGCATGGTCAGCGTCGAACTGGGGCTCGGCACGCCGAACTGACACCCGCCGCGCCACCGGGGCTCGTCGGGCCGGGGCCGCCGTCCACGGCCGGACGCTCGCCGGTGCCGGAACTCCCCGTCCCAGGTCAGGCGAGGCTCAGCCAGTAGTCCTGGAAGCGCAGGAAGACCAGCAGCAGCACCACCGCGAAGAACACCGCGACGATGGTCCAGCGCCATTCGGCCAGGATCCCCAGCGGGCCGCCGGTCCGGCCCCACAGCAGGTCGGTGAGCACCGCCAGCAGCGGGGTGACGACCGCCCACACCACCATGCAGTACGGGCACAGCGCGCCGATCCGGTAGAGGCTCTGGAAGATCAGCCAGCAGACGAAGACGACACCGAGCAGCATGCCCACCCACAGCCCGCCCCAGATCCAGCGCGGCATCCCGACATGGGCGACGGCGAGCACGCCGAGGGTCACCACCACCGAGAAGCCGACGATGCCCATCAGCGGGTTGGGGAACCCGAAGACGGCGGCCTGCTCGGTCACCATCACCGAACCGCAGGACAGCACCGGGTTCAGGCTGCACGTCGGGGTGTAGGCGGGGTCCTTGAAGATCATGAATCGCTCGATGGTGAGAGTCACCGAGGCGATCCAGCCCGCCAGGCCGAGCAACAGGATCAGCCAGGCGGAACGGGCGGGCGCGGCGATCACTGTCCGGCCGCCGCCTCGGCGATGGCCTGCTCGAGCTCGGTCGGCGTGATCTTCTTGCCGTCGACGAACACCGTCGGCGTCGAGTTGACGCCTTCGCCGAACACGGCCTGGGTCTTGTCGGACACGAACGTCGCATAGGTGCGGTCTTCGATGCAGCCCGCGACGGCGTCGGTGTAACCGGCCTCCACGGCGATCGCGACGAGCTGCTCGTCGGTGTGGCCGGGACCGCCCTCGGCGGGTTGCTGGGCGTACATGCGGCCCAGCCAGCCCTGGAACTTCGCCGGATCCTGCTCGGCGACGCAGTAGGCGGCATTGGCCGCGCGGCTCGAGTACTCGTTGGTGGAGGCGCGGTCGAGGAAGGAGATGACGTTGTACTCGACGGCCGCGACGCCGCTGTTCACGGCGTCCTCGAGGACCTTGCCGTAGGCCGCCTCGAAGTTCTTGCACGCCGGGCACTGCAGGTCGGCGACCACCCGGACGGTGACACGGGCGTTGTCCTTGCCCACGCGCACGGCACCGCTGTCGGTGATCGAGCCGGTCACCGCACCCGCGACGGGATCGCTCGGAGCCGGAATGGTCGGGGTGGCGGCCGGACCGTCGTCGCCGCGCATGGCGATACTGATGCCGATCGCCGCGATGAGGGCGATCAGCACTACGGCCACACCCGCTTGGATGGCGATCTTGCGCCTGCGGTCGGCTCGGTCGGCCTCGTGCAAGAGATTGCGCCGTCCCGGATTGTTGCTCACCGTGCGTTCACCACGCCTTTCGCTTGCCTGACGATGGGGCCTGCTCCGACGATGCTAATGGCGTGCGCGTCGCCGGGCGGTCGGGCACGGCCCATCATGGTCGGTGAACCTGAGAGAACACGAAACGAGACGCGGGTCGGTGGCCTTCGTCGGTGTCCGCCCGTGGCCGAGGTCTGCGCTCGCCGTGGCCTTGGTCTGTATCGGGTAGGTCCGTTCGGCCCGGATCTGCCGGTCGGTCTGTGCCGAGGCTCACTCCGCTCCGGCCTGCTGGGCGAGGGCCTACCATGCCCCGGTGACCGACTACGACTCCGAACATCTGGATACCTCGACCTTGCCCGAGCGGCAGCGCCGCATTCTGGAAGTGATCCGGGACCGGGTGGTCGAGCACGGGTACGCGCCGAGCACGAGGCAGATCGGCGAGGCCGTCGGGCTGCGCTCCACCTCGACGGTGACCCGGCATCTGCGCGCGCTCGAGGAGCGGGGCTTCCTGCGCCGTGGGACGGCGGTGGCCCGGCCGATCGACGTGCGGCTGTTCCTGCGGGCCGAGCCCGGCGCGGCGAGCGGCGAGAACACGGTGACCGTGCCGGTGGTCGGCGACATCGCCGCGGGCACGCCGATCCTGGCCGAGGAGCACTGCGACGACACCCTCACCCTGCCACGCGAACTGGTGGGCCGGGGAACGGTGTTCGCGCTGCGGGTGCGTGGCGACTCGATGATCGACGCGGCCATCTGTGACGGTGACACGGTGGTGGTGCGTAGTCAGCAGGAGGCGCAGTCCGGGGACATCGTCGCGGCGATGATCGGCGAGGAGGCCACCGTCAAGGTGCTGCGCCGCCGGGGCGGGCACACGCTGCTCGAGCCGCGCAATCCGGCCTACCCGGTCATCGACGGCGACGAAGCGGTGATCCTCGGCAAAGTCGTCTCGGTCATGCGCCGGATCGGGTAATCGTCGCGGCGACACGGCAGGCCGCGACGACGCGGCGCCGAACCGGTCAGGAGGCTTCGAGGCGGCGCTTCTCGGCTTCGATATCGAACCGGGCATCGGGCCAGTCCAGATCCAGACCCGACAGGGTGTGGATGAGCAGCTCGTTCACGGCCAGGCGGGAGTACCACTTGCGGTCGGACGGGATGACGAACCAGGGGGCGTGCTCGGTGCTGGTACGGTCCAGCATGTCCTGGTAGGCCTCGCGGTATTCCGGCCAGAACGCGCGTTCGTCGATGTCGGAGGGGTTGAACTTCCAGTACTTGTCGCGGCGTTCCAGGCGTTCGCGCAGACGGCGCTTCTGCTCGTCGAGGGAGACGAACATCGCCACCTTCACCAGGGTGATGTCCTCGTCGCGCAGTTCCTCCTCGAAGTGGTTGATCTCGTCGTAGCGGCGCTCCCATTCCCGGATCGGCACCAGCTCGCGCACCCGGGCGACCAGCACCTCTTCGTAGTGCGACCGGTCGAACACGCCGAGCTGGCCCGCGCGCGGCAGCGCCTTGTGGATGCGCCACAGGTAGTGGTGGCGCTTCTCCTCGGGGGTCGGCACGCCGAAGGCCGCGTGGTCGACGCCCTGCGGGTCCACCGCGCCGATCACCGAGCGCACGATGCCGCCCTTGCCCGCGGTGTCCATGCCCTGCAGCACCAGCAATACGCTGCGCGGGTCGCCGGACCTGCCGTTGGCGAACAGCTTCGACTGCAGATCCGACAGCACGGCGGAGCGTTCGGTGAACAGTTCCATCCCCTCGACCTTGGTCCCGTCGAAACCCGGGGTGGCCGATGTGTCCAGGTCGGCGACCCGTACGCCGTCGGCGCGCAGCAGTTCGGCGACCTTCCCGGACCAGTTGTTCGGCATCGTCCACAGGTACCACAGAAACGCGGCCCGTCAGGCCGATCAACGGATGTGCGCGAGCCTCAGCAGATGCTGGGCGAAATCCTCGTCGGAGGCGGGGGTGAGGATCAGGTCGTGCGAGGTGGTGAGCAGGTAGCGGCCGTCGCCGGCGACGTCGAGCCAGCTGCAGTGCCGGGTCGGCGGCGACATCGGGTTCTCCGGATCGACGGTGACGGTGATGAAACCGCGCCCGTCCAGCGGCTTGCGCAGGGTGTTGCGGAATCGCTCGGGGCCGTCGCCGGGCGGCGCGCCCTTGGTCAGCTCGCCGAGCACCATGTCGCGCGGCTCCCGCATGGTGCCGAGCCTGCCCGGCTGGGCCGAGCCGATCGCCTGCACCAGGCGCGCGCCCAGCGTGCGGGCGTGGCACATGAGCACCGTCATCTTCTCGGGGCTCGCGATCAGGATGCTCGCGTGGTGGTGGACCACGGCGGCGAAGATCAGCACACGGTTCTCGCCGCTGCCGTTGCGTCCGGGGAAGGTCCGTTCGCCGGAGACGGTGACGGTGGTGGCGTCGTTGCGGGCGCACAACATCAGCGCGGCCGCGAGGTCGGGATCGGCCTGCCGGGCGAAACGCTGCGGCAGCCGCAGCGCCGCGTGCTCGGCCTCCGTGCGCACCAGCGAGGCGGGCATCATGTTCACCGGATACGGCCTGCGGTCCAGGTTCGTTTCGCTTTCCCAGACGTGGGTGAACTCGTCCGGAGTGAGGACCCATCTCACCGTGCGGCGCTCCCACCCGCCGGGCCTGGATCGGGTGGTCCGAACCGGGGCACCCGGTCACCGGTGGCGGGCATGGTGGGCGAGTAGACGTAGGTCATGATGTCGCGCACGTCGGCCTCGACCTCGGCGGCGGCGCGTTCGTGCTGCATCCGCCGCCGTCCGCCCAGCACGACCTCGGCCACCGGATCGGCGAGCGGGACGTAGCGGGCGGGCGGCGGGATGGCGGCCCGGATGGTCTGTGCCACATCGCGATCGAGCTCGATCAACCGTTGCACCGTGCGGCACACCTCGTGCGCCTGGGTGCCGAGGGTGACGAACGAGCGGGTCGCCCGGCTCGCGGCCTCGGCGGAACTGCCCGACCAGCGGGCGAATTCGCGGGCGGTGGCATCGGCGAAGGTCTGGAACGCCTCGGCGAGGGTGTCGGCGCCGGTGCGCCATGCCTCGGCGGTCTCGCCCAGGGCGGCGGGGTCGAGGGCCTCGCGCACCTGCTGCCAGATCTCGGCGTGGGTGTAGGCGGCGAACCGCTCGCGCTCCGGAGCGTAGGCGGGTTCTGTTCCCGCGCCCGAGGTCTCGGCGGCGTCGGCCAGCGCGCGGCCACGCGCGAGAATCTCTTCGGCGGCGGCTCTGGCGTCGGGGTCGGCCATCGGATCACCGCGCCGTCGAGAGGCGTCGCGCGCCGATCGCCGCGTACCCGGCGTTCGTGGCCGCGTCGCTGTGGTCCGGCGCGAGGGTGTGGTCTGCCGAGACACCCGCGCGACGGGTGGCGCGTTCGCGACCGGTGGCGCGGTGACGGTACGGCGCCGATCGCACGGCCGCGGGCGCGCGGTTCATCGCTGGTCCAGATAGTCGGCGACCGCCAGCAGGGCGTCGCGATGGGCGGCTTCGGCTTCGGCCAGGCGCTGGCCCGCGGCGAGATAGGCGGCCTTGAACAGCAGGGCTGTCTCCTGGAAGGCCGCGACGGTGGCGCGTAACTGGGTGCCCTTGTGCGCGAAGCCCGCGCTGAGCGCACGGCCGGTGGGCAGATCGGGGAAGCCGGTCACCGTGCTCGCGGCATCGCCCGCGGTGAGCGCGGCGCCGAGATCCTCGACCAGCTTGTCGCAGGCGGCGGCGAGATTCACCGCGACATCCGGGGCGAGTTCGAAACGCTCACTTCCGGTTCCGCTCACCGCCGCCGCGTACAGCCCCCTGGCCAGCCCTTGTCCGGTATCCGGCACCATCCGCCTCGCCCCCCTCGCCTCGGGTCCAACCGCCTACCGGTGGGGACTCTAGCGGCGGGCGCGGGTGGTGCGGGGCAGGTCCAGGGGCGATTGTGAGCGGACGCACGCGAATTCGCGCTCGCCCGCGCACCCCGATGCGGTCTCAGGCGGGTTCGACTTCGATGGTCATGCCCGCCGCGCGCAGCCGGTCGGTGAGCGCGTCACCGACGGCGGCGGCCGGGGTGAGCACGCCCGCGATCTGCGGCAGGTCGTCGAAGGCCAGCGCCAGGCCGGTCTCGCCGATCATGACGGCGGTGGCCTGATAGCCGGGGTCGCCCGTGCCCGCGAAGGTGGCCAGGTACGTCGCCCCGGAGGTGGTGTGCGCGACGGTCTTCATGCTGAACCAGCCGGTGCGCCTGGTCTGCTCGCTGGGGCCGGTACCCGGTGCGGGCAGCACCTTGTCGAGCAGCTTGCGCCCGAGCGACACCCGCGACAGCGACGCGAGAACGCCGACACCGACCAGCGAGCCGCCGCTGATCGCACCCGCGATGACCGGCGCCAGCGTCGAGGAGCCCGCGCTCATCACCTCGCGGTAGCGGAAATTCTTGCCGTACACCCAGCCCAGCAGGCCGTTGCTCCGCCGCACGATCCTGGTGTTGTGGGCGGCCATCACGAAGGTGCCGACCCAGCCGTCCAGACTGGGATGGATGTCGCTCGCGCGCCCGAGCGCCTGATCGGACAGCTTGCCGACCTCGGGCTCACGGGCCCGATCCGGGCTCAGACCGTACGGATCGCCGAGCACCTTCATCTTCGAAGGGTCCTGCGCCACCGCTTCCATCACCGCACGCATGGAATCGATGGTGCCGCCGCTGACGCCGCCCTTGGCCGCGGCCACCAGGGTGACGTCGGTGAGCTCGCCCGTATTGTCGGCGACGGAGCGGCGGTAGAGCTGGTAGACGCTCAGATCCGAGGGCACCGAGTCGTAGCCGCAGGAGGTCAGGATCTTCGCTCCGGTCCTGGCGGCGGTGTCGTGCCAGGTGTCGATGGCCTCGCGGATGAACAGCGGCTCACCGGTCAGGTCGGCGTAGTGGGTGCCCGTCTTGGCGCACGCCTCGACCATCGGCATGCCGTAGCGCAGGTACGGCCCGACCGTGGTGATGACGGCCTTGGTGCGCGCGGCCAGGGCGTCGAGCGCGGCCTGGTCGGCGATATCGGCCACCACCAGCGCCCAGTCCTTCGCACCGGGGCCGAGTTCTTCCTTGACCAGCGCGAGCTTGGCCGCCGAGCGGCCCGCCAGCGCGATCCGGGCGCCGGCGGGAGCCGCGCCGAGCAGATACTCGGCGATGATCTTGCCGACGTATCCGGTGGCGCCGAACACCGTGACATCGAATTCGCGGGGCGGTGTCGATTCCGGGATCTGTGTCATGTCCGGGGTCTGTGTCATGACTGCCTGCCACTCCTGATTGATCATCGTCGGGGCGCGTGGCCTGCCGACGCTTGTCGTTTCTGCGGTGAAAGGTGTTCTTCGCGCCAGCGGCGGTGGGCTCTGCCCAGATCGGTCACCGGCTCTTCGTCGTAGAGCCATTCCCTGGCGATGCGATGCCAATTCGCGGTGGTGCGCAATTGGCCGAGCATGCCGAAGGTGAGGAAATCCGCGCGCCGGGAGAACAGATGCTCCGGCGGCAGATTCTGTTGTTTCATGCCCGCGAATTCGCTCGCGCGCGGATCGACGGCGAGCAGGAAAGCGCCACTGGCCAATTCGGGGGTGATGGTGAGCTCTTCGTCCACCAGACACCATTCCGACGCCGACAGCACGTATTCCAGACTCTCCTCGGCCCCGATCTCCTCGGGGGAATCGATCACACCGTGCTGGATCATCAGCTCGCGCAGATCCTCGGCGCGCTCCTCGGCGGCCGCGCGCAGGCAGGTGATCTCGAAATCGACGTGCGCGCGATCCATCCGGTTGTAGAGACCGAAGTCGAGGAAGCCGACGCGTCCGTCGTCGAGGACGAGCACATTGCCCGGATGCGGGTCACCGCAGAATTCGGCGAATTCGAACAGCGAGCCGACGTAGAAGCGATAGATGATCTCGCCGATCCGGTCGCGTTCGGCCGCGGGCAGGTTCCTGGCCTCCTCGAAGGAGCGGCCGGGCAGGTACTCCGAGACCAGCACGCGGGTGGTGCAGTGCTCGACCAGGGTGCGCGGCACCACGATGAACGGGTGGTCGGCGTAGAGCCGCGCCAGCTGGGCCTGGGTGGCGGCCTCGGCGCTGTAGTCGAGCTCGCTCTCGATGTTCAGCCGCAGCTCGTCGAGCACCGCGGGGGTGACCCACGGCATCGCCGACTGCAGCACCTTGCGGAACATGGCGAGGTTCTTCAGATCCGCGCGCACCGCGACGTCGATGCCGGGGTACTGGACCTTCACCGCGACCTGCCTGCCGTCGTGCAGCCGGGCGCGATAGACCTGGCCGATGGAGGCCGCCGCGATCGGCTCGGGCTCGAACTCGGCGAACACGCTCTCCAGCGGCGCGCCGAAATCCTCCTCGACCACCTGGCGCATCCCGGCGAACGGCACGCTCGGCGCGGCATTGCGCAGAACGGCCAGGCGCTGCTGGAAGCGATCGCGATGGGTATCGGGTACCAGGTCCAGATCCAGCACCGACATCATCTGGCCCAGCTTCATGGCCACGCCCTTCATGGTGCCCAGCACCACGACCACCTGCTCGATGGTCCGCAGCATGGACTCCTCGGCCATCTTCGCCCGCACCGCTTCCGAGCGGCCGCGCATGGACAACCGGGTGCGCTGATTGCGCAACACCGTGCCCGCGGCCACCGCGCCCAGTTTGGTGCCGCGGGCCAGTCGCGAGGTCGGCACGTGCTTCGCCATCGAGGTACCTCCATTGGTGCCGCCGAGATCGGGGGTGATCCTGCCCACCCCGCCGTCGCCGAGGACGGGCGCACCACCGCGTTCAGCCTAACGGCAGGCGATGTGATGTGGACCGCATGGGAACCGGTCGATATCAGACCGTCGGATCGATCTCCGGGACCGGCAGCACGTGCTGTTGCTTGTTGAATTCCGCCCGGGAGCCGCCGGTGCGGGCCATGCCCTCGATCGCGCTCCACACCATCATCGTGAGGTAGTCGATGACTTCCTCGCGGGTCAGCGACTTGTCGGTGGTCCACCAGTGCGTCGCCAGCTGGATGCCGCCGACCAGCACATACGACCACAGCTGGGAGCCGGTGGTGTCGATGCCGCGCGAGCCCGCGCGCTCGCTGAGCACCACGGAGACGACATCGGCGAACAGCTTCTCGAACTCCGCCAGCGAGGAGGAGTCGGAGCCGTTGCCCATGATGAAGCGGTAGACCTCGGGGTCCTCGTCCACGGTCACCACGTAGGCCGTCAGCGCCGAGCGGGTCAGCTGGTATTCGTCGGCGTCCAGGCTGATCGCGCCGTACACGCGCGGCATCAGGGTCTGCTCGATGAACCGCTGCATGGTCGCGTGGACCAGGTCGTTCTTGTCGGCGAAGTAGCGGTAGAGGACGGTTTTCGAGACGCCGATCTGGGTGGCGATCTCGTCCATGCCCGCGGACGCGCCGCGGGCGCGTACCGCCGCGAGCGTGCCGTCGACCAGCTCTTCGCGACGATCGATCTTGTGCTGGCGCCACCGGCGTTTGCGACCGTCCACCCGGCCGGAGCGCGCGGCCGCCGGTCGATCGGCGCGTTCACCGACGTCGACAAGGTCTTCGGTGGACAGGGTCGGCTCCCTCGTTCGGTTCGGTGGTGGGTCCGGTGGGTCGGTCTACAGCTTATGGCACAGCAGAATGGAAGACATGGAGAAAGCTCCCGGCAACCTCACCGCCCCCGAGATCGAGGTCCTACGGCCCGCTCCCGCGGTGAATCCGGCCGCGCCGACGGGATTCTTCGTCGACGAGGCGGCCAAGAAGCGCGATCTGCGCCGGATGAAAGTGCTGGCGACCGGCCTGCTCGCCCTGGCGTCGGTGATCTACCTGTGTTGCCGATGGCTGGAATCACGCGGGGCGGGCGGTGAGTGGGTGGGCTATGTGCGCGCCGCGTCCGAGGCGGGCATGGTCGGCGCGCTGGCGGACTGGTTCGCGGTCACCGCGTTGTTCCGGCATCCGCTCGGTCTGCCCATCCCGCACACCGCCATCATCCGCAAGAAGAAGGACCAGCTCGGCGCCAGCCTGGGTAGCTTCGTCGGCACCAACTTCCTGGCGCCGGAGGTGGTGTCGGAGAAGGTGAGCTCGGCGCAGGTCTCGCTGCGGGTCGGGCGGTGGATGGCCGATCGAGGTCATGCCGCACGGGTGGCGCAGGAGAGTTCGACGATCCTTCGCGCGGTGGTCGGGGCGGTCCGTGACGAGGACGTCGAGCAGATCATCGACCACACCATCGTCAAACGGATCGCCGATCCGCTGTGGGGTCCGCCGATCGGGCGGGTGCTGGCCGAGCTGCTGGCCGACAACCGCCAGGTCGCGCTGATCGATCTGCTGGCCGAGCGCGCGCACCAGTGGGCGCTGGCCAGTCAGGAGACCGTCGACAAGGTGATCCTGGAACAGGCGCCGCAGTGGGCGCCGAAGTTCGTCAACATCATGCTGTCCGAGAAGATCTACCGCGAGCTGGTGGAATTCACCTGGAAGGTGCGCGCGGAACCCGATCACGAGGTGCGTCTGGCGGCGAACCGCTTCCTCGAGGAATTCGCCCACGACCTGCAGCACGACGAGGCGATGATCAAGAAGGCCGAGCGGGTCAAGTCGCAGGTGATGGGCCGCGAGGAGATCACCGGCCTGGCCGAGGCGACCTGGCGCGCGGCCAAGCGGCTCATCCTGGAATCGGCCGACGACCCGGACAGCACGCTGCGGCGCAAGGTCGCCGAGAACGTGCAGCAGCTCGGCGAGCGCTTGCGCGACGACGACGAGATGCGCACCAAGGTGGACAGCTGGCTCGACCGCGGCGTGCGGTATCTGGTGAGCAACTACGCCGCGGAGATCACCACGCTGGTCACCGACACGGTGGCCAAGTGGGATGCCGAGGAGGCGAGCAAGAAGATCGAACTGCAGGTGGGGCGGGATCTGCAGTTCATCCGCATCAACGGCACGGTGGTCGGCTCGCTGGCCGGCCTGGCGATCTACACCATTTCGCACCTGCTGTTCCAGGGCTGAACGACACTTGCCTCGACAGTCCGAGGCGCCGACACACTGCTAACAGAGTGCTTGCAACTGTTAGCACTCTCTCCTAGACTCGACCACGTACAACCGCCAGAAGGTGAGTGATGGCAGACCATCCCGAGCGGCGCGTAGCGCACGCGGCGCACGACATCGGAGGTTTCATCAGGGCGCAGCGGGAAGCCGCGCAGGTCTCGTTGCGTCAGCTGGCCGCGCTGGCGGGGGTGAGCAATCCCTATCTCAGTCAGATCGAGCGGGGATTGCGCAATCCGTCCGCGGAGGTGCTCACGCAGATCGCGAAAGCGCTGCGGGTGTCCTCGGAGGTCTTGTACGTACGGGCCGGCTATCTCGAGGAGCGGCCGCACAGTCCGGTTCGGGACGCGCTGCTGGGCGACACCTCCATCACGGAGCGTCAGAAGCAGGTCCTGCTGGACATCTACGAATCGTTCCGCCGTGAGAACGGCGCGGACGAGAAGCAGGGGGAATGGGACATCGACGTTCCGAGCCCGACACCAAGAGACACTCCGCCACGCCAGGAGAGCCGATCATGACCGAGAAGACCGTAACCGTGACCAAGCCGCTGCTCGCTGCCGTCGGCGCCGGGGACGCCGTATACGCGGCTGCCGTGGACGTCGTCACCCAGGTGCGCGAGAGGGCGGGCTCGACCGCCGACGTGACCGGCCGGGTCGGGGAGGCGCGCGAGCGCATCGCCCACGTACCCGCCGATGTCCAGGCCCAGTTCGAAGCGCTGCGCGAGCGGCTGTCGGGCCTGCCGGGCGAGCTGCCCGACGACCTGGCCGAGCTGCGCGAGAAGCTGACCCCCGAGGAGCTGCGCAAGCTGGCCGAGGAGTACTACGCCAAGGCGATGGACCTCTACGCCGAGCTGGCCGCCCGCGGCGAGGAGACTGTCGAGCGCCTGCGCGCCAACGACGTGGTGGAGCAGCGCATCGGCCGGGTGGAGACCCTCTACAAGGACGCCGCCTCGCGCGCCGAGGACGTGGTCGGCAAGGTGAACGGCCTGCTCGGCCGTCCCGCCAGGACCGAGGAGGCCGCGCCGATCGTCGACGCCGAGCCGGTGGCGGCCGTGGTCGAGGCGGAAGTCGTGGACATCACCCCCGACGTCGCGCCTTCTCCTGACACCGCGCCCGCTCCCGAGGCCACCGCGGCCACGCCGAAGACCGCGGCCAAGAAGGCGCCCGCCGCCAAGAAGGCCGCGCCTCGCAAGACCGCGCCGAAGACCGTCTGATACCGCGCTCCCGGCCCCGGATCGACCGCCCGCACGCAGCCCGGCTGCGTGCGGGCGGTTGTCGTATCCGGGACTTCGTATCATGAACAGGTGGACACCGTGAACGGCCTGACCGGCCTGATTCTGCTCGTGCTGTGGCTCGCCGCGCTCGGCGCGACGATCTTCGCGCTGATTCACGCCGTGCGTCAGCGCGCCGACGCCTTCACCGCTGTGGACAAGCAGACCAAGCCGATCTGGCTGGCCATCCTGGGGGTGGCCACGTTGCTGTTGCTGTTGCAGCCCGGCGGCCTCGGTCTGCTGGCCTTCGTCTCGATCATCGCCACCGGCATCTACCTGGCCGATGTGCGGCCGAAGGTGGACGAGGTGCAGCGCGGACCCCGATGGTGACCGACCGCGCGTAGCCCTCGTCGGCACGTCTCACGCTGGCTTCGAACTCCGATCAGTATTACTGTTCCTAGCAGTAACACAAAGGAGTGTCCGATGCGTGCACAGCTGGCCGCCGTCCTGGCGCGGCTCCTGGCGTGGTTCTCAGCGTGGTTCCGAGCGTGGTCCACCGCGCATCGGGCGGAGCTGCGTTCGCGTCGCTACCCGACGGCGGCGTTCGACCCGCCCGGTGCGGCGTGCGATGTCCTACCGGTGACCACCGGCGACGGCGCGCGCCTGCGTGTGCACGCCTACGGCCCGGCCGAAGCGCCGATCGTCGTGCTGATCCACGGCTGGACCTGCGCCATCGAATACTGGAATGCCCAGATCAACGCCTTCGCCGCGGAGTACCGCGTCATCGCCTACGACGTGCGCGGTCACGGCGAGAGCGAACGCGGTGACGCGCCGCTGTCCATGGACCTGCTGGCCGACGACCTGGCCGCGGTACTCGATGCCGCCGTGCCCTCCGGTCGCCGGGCGGTGCTGGTCGCCCACAGCCTCGGCGGCATGACCGTGCAGGCCTGGGCGGCGCGCTATCCCCGCGATGTCGCCCGCCGGGCCGGTGCGGTGTTGCTGACCAACACCGCACCGCACGGTCTGGTCGCCACCACCACGGTGGTGCCGTTCTTCAACCGGCCGATGCCGTTCAAGCGCACCGGCATCTCGCTGCCCGCGACGGTCGGGCGGCTGGGGCTGGGCACGCCCATCGTGTTCCCGCCGATCGCTCCGGTGCGCTGGCTGTTCGCCCGCCAGATCATGTCCCTGGCCAGTCCGCGCGACCACGTCGATTTCGGCATGGCGATCGTTCGCTCGTGCCCGGCGGCGATCCGCGCCGAATTCGGCAGGCTGCTGGCCGCCATGGATGTGGGCGAGGCGGCGAAGCACCTGGTGGTGCCGACCACGATCCTGGCCGGTTCCCGCGACGACCTCACCCCACCGGTGCACGCCGAACTGATCGCCGAGATGCTCGAATCGGTGGGCAGTCTGGAACGCTACGAGGTGCTCCAGACCGGGCATCTCGGCAATGTCGAACAGTACGAGCGCTTCAACGCCGAACTCGCGCGGGTGCTGGACGCCGTGGGCGAGCGCCGGGCCGACGTCGCGGGCTGAGGCGCGGTCAGGAGAACACGACGGTCAGGAGAACACGACCGTGCGGCGGCCGTGGACGAGCACCCGGCCCTCCAGATGCCACCGCAGGCCCCTGGCCAGCACCACCCGTTCGATGTCCCGGCCCTGACGCACCATGTCGCGCACCGTGTCGGCGTGGTCGATGCGGATGACGTCCTGCTCGATGATCGGGCCCGCGTCCAGTTCCGGGGTCACGTAGTGACAGGTGGCGCCGATCAGCTTCACGCCCCGGGCGAAAGCCTGGTGATAGGGCCGGGCGCCGACGAACGAGGGCAGGAAGCTGTGGTGGATGTTGATCGCCTTGCCCGCCCAGTGCTCGCACAGCTCCGGCGGCAGCACCTGCATGAAGCGGGCCAGCACCACCGCGTCGGGATCGTGCGCGTCGACCAGCGACCTGACCTCCGCGAAGGCGGGGCCACGCTCGGCCGGGTCCTTGGGGAAGGGCACATGATGGAACTTCACCCCGTGCGCCTCGGTGATGCCCGCCAGATCGGGGTGGTTGCCGATGACGGCCTCGATGGTGGCGGGCAGTTCGCCGGAGGCCGCCCGGCCGAGCAGATCGTGCAGGCAGTGGCCGTCGCGGCTGACCAGCAGCACCGCGCGCCTGCGGGCCGCGGAATCGAGCACCTGCCAATCGGTCTCCGGGCCGAACGCGGCAGCGACCTCGCCGAAGCGGGCGCGCAGTTCCTCGATCGGGAACGGCACGGTAGCCGCGGTGATGGCCTGGCGAGTGAAGAACCAGCCGGTCTCGGCGTCGGAGTGATAACCGGCTTCGGAGATGGAACCGCCGAACTCGGCGATGAACGAGGTGATCCTGGCGATGATGCCGGGGCGGTCCGGGCATCCCAGGGTCAGCACGTAGCGGCGGGTTTCCAGGTCGGGCTGAGCGGGACTCATGAGCTCATTCTCACAGGCCCCGGCAACCGCGTTACCGGGTGTCGGCGGCCCCTCGTGGGCCCTCGCCGGTCACAGCTCGTAAAACGGCTCGGCATAGTGGAATTCGCCGGAGATCTGCGGTTCGAAAGCAGTCAGCGGCCGGACCTGGAAGTGCGAGACCCAACCGGGTTCGTCGGGGGTGATGCCCAGTCGCGCGGACGGCACGAAACCGAACCGCGGGTAGTACTCCAGGCTGCCCAGCAGGCCGATCAGCGGTTCGTCGAGCGCGTCGGCGGCTCCGATCGCCGCGTGCATCAACGCCGAGCCCACCCCGGCGCGCTGGTGGTCGGCATGCACCCCGAGCGGCCCCAGCGCGAGTGCGGGGAACGGGCCGACCGCGGCCCTGGTGAGGCAGACGTGCCCGACGACCTCGTCGACATGCATCGCGACCAGTGACAGGGTGGCGATCCACGCGGGGTCGCTGCGCAACCGTTCGACGAGCCCCACCTCGACCGGCTCGGGCCCGGGCTGCCCGTTGTGCGTGGGGTCGTTCTGTGTGTTCGTGCCCGCGCCGACCGTGCCGTGCACGGCGGCGAACGCGCTGGCATGCACCCGCGCTATGGCGGGGGCGTCGGCGGGCTGTTCGCGTCGGATCAGCATCGTGTCTCCTCCGGGAGGTGATGGGCCGTGCACACGATCCGCCGACCTGTCTGTTTTCAAGTCTGCTGGACGCACCGCCGACCTGGCAACGTCATTTCCCTGCCTCCGCGACGGCGGCGTGGCCGGTGTGTGCCAGACTGCGCCGCATGCCGGAGAATCCGTCGTGGACCAGGGCCGAGGTGGCCGACCGCATCGATCACACACTGCTCGCACCGGAGGCCACCGACGCCGATGTGGCGGCGCTGGTGGCCGAGGCGAGGGAACTGGGGGTGTACGCGATCTGCGTGTCGCCGTCGATGTTGCCGGTGCGGGCGCCGGGTCTGGCGGTGGCGACCGTCGCGGGGTTCCCCTCCGGCAAGCACCACTCGCTGGTGAAGGGCGCCGAGGCCAGGCTCGCGGTCGATCAGGGGGCCGCCGAGGTGGACATGGTCATCGACGTCGGCGCGGCGGTGGCCGGCGAGTACGGCGCGGTGCTCGCCGACATCCTGACCGTGCGCGAGGCGATCGCCGATCGGGCGGTGCTCAAGGTGATCATCGAGTCCGCGGCGCTGTCGGACGAGGCGATCGTCGAGGTGTGCCGGGCCGCCGAACGCGCGGGCGCCGATTTCGTGAAGACCTCGACAGGGTTCCACCCCGCGGGCGGAGCGAGCGTGCACGCGGTGCGGTTGATGGCCGAGACGGTCGGCGGACGCCTCGGCATCAAGGCCAGCGGCGGCATCCGCACCGCCGAGGCGGCGGCCGAACTGCTCGCGGCGGGGGCGACGCGCCTCGGGCTGTCGAAATCCCGTGCTGTCCTGGCCGGCTTCAGCGGTTGAGCTGAGCCTCAGCAGCGGACGTCGCCCTGACCGGTGCTCGGCAACTCGGTGCGTCCGCCCGCCAGGGTGACGTCGATGCCGTCGTCGGTGACGTCGATGTCGGTGGCCTTCAGACCCATCGGATAGCTCTGCAAGCTCTGGGTGAACACATCCACGATGCCGGCCACCAGATCGGTGGGCAGGCCGATGCCGAGCAGTTCGGCGGACATCGTCTGCACGTCGACCGCGCCGCCGGTGACCTGCGGGCGGACCTCGAGCTGAGCCAGCCCGCCGAGCACGTCCAGGGTGATCGTGTCGCTGGAAGCGGAGGCGTCCACGCCGCTGACCAGGCCGCCGAGAGTCTCGGAGATGCCCTCCTCGCTCCAGGTGACATCGGCCGAGGAACTGCCGACGGTGCCGCTGCCGTCCTCGTTCATCTCCAGATCCTCGAACGTGGCGTGCACGTCCATGCCGACAGCGGGACCGAACTTGTCGCCCTGGCTGTCGATGGTCACCGAGGAGACCTTGCCGTCGATCCAGGTGATCAACAGCGGCTTGGCACCGAAGTCGACATCGATCGTCGAGCCCATCTCCTGCTCGAACTGGTCGGCGATGCAGGACGAGATGCGTTGCCGTGCGTACAGCTCGGCGCCGACCAGGGCCGTGACCAGCAGCGTGGCCACCACGGCCAGGGCGATCACCAGTGTGCGCCTGCTGACCCGCGCGGTGACGGGGGGCTTGGTAGTCATGCCGACGATTCTTCCGCACATTTCTGTGCGCGCTCTGTGATGACAATGAGGGACCTGAATGTGACATCAGGCACAAATTCCCGGCGTAGCCTGTGATCATGGCTGGCGAAGCGGCGGGCCGCGCACCCGAATCCGTCGACCGACCGTGGCGTGTCCTACGGCGACTCGCCGGTAGACATGCCGGGTACTTCACCACCCGTCAGGTGCTGCGCACCGGGTGCGAGGCGCGGGTCCGCGACGCGCTGGCCGCGGGCACCGTCCGCCGGGCCGGGATCGGCATCCTGCGGCTGACCGAATGGCCGGACGGTCCACTCGACGAATTCGCCATGTGGTCGGCCTGGTTCGACGGCGCGGTCGCGGTCTCCCATCACAGCGCCGCCGATCTGCACGGTCTCGGGCGGTTGCGCCCACGCTTCCTGCATCTGTCGGTCGGCGCGGGACGCCCGCCGGTGACCTCGCATCTGGTGGTGCTGCGTCGCACGCTGCCCGGCTCGGATGTGGAATCGGCCGGGCCGTTCATGGTCACCACGCCGGTGCGGACCATCACCGATCTCGCCGAGACCGATATCGCCCAAGCCGCGCTCGACGAGGTGGTGCGCGACGCGGTGACCATCGGCCGGTGCCGGCCCGCCGAGATCGCCACCGTGGTGGCCGGGCTGCCGCAGCGCAGTGCCGTGCGCGTGCATCGCGCGCTCGACGCCGTGTGAGAGACCCGCGGCGCCGGATTTCGCGGCCGCCGGCTCAGGGATTGGGGGCAACCGCGGACCATGGTACGCAGAGCACGTTGTCGCGCATCCGCCTGCGATACTCGCGTACCGGGAAACCCTGCTCGCGCATCAACTGCGCGGCCGCCCGCCAGCGCACCCGCGGACCGAACGGCGCCATCGCCGCCGCGTGCGCCCACGCCCGGTCGGCCGCGCTCAGCAGGGCGTGCACCTTTTCGCCGGGCACATTGCGGTGGATGAGCACTTTCGGCAGGCGTTCGGCCAGATCCGACGGTGTTTCGACAGTGAACGGATCCCAGGCCAGTGTCAGCGAGACCGGTCCGGTGCGATCGAGCAGGACCCACGCGCACCGCCGACCCAGTTCGTCGCAGGTGCCGTCGACGAGCAATCCGTCCGGGGCGAGGTTGCCGGTGATCGTCGCCCACGCGCCCGCCACCTCGGCCTCCTGGTACTGGCGTAGCACATTGAACGCGCGCACCAGTACCGGGCGCAGGCCGGCCAGTTCGAAACCGCCGCGCGCGAACACCACGCCGTCACGGCCGGGGACCACGCGGGCCGGGTCGATCTCGAGGCCGACCACCCGCGTGTCCGGACGCGCGGCGCGCAATCGGGTCGCCAGTTCCAGCGTGGTCCACGGGCTCGCGCCGTAGCCCAGATCCACCACCAGCGGATCGGGGGCCGCGCGCAGCCGGGTGCGCACCAGTTCGTCGTGCACCAGCCACCGGTCGCTGCGGCGCAGCCGATTCACCCCGGTGGTGCCGCGGGTGATGGTGCCGATCGGGCGGGTGTTCAGCTGCTGGGCTTGCGCTCTTCCAGCCACTTCACGGTTTCCTCCGCCTCACCGCGGAACAGGTCGACCAGGTTGACCAGCATCAGCTGCTCCAGGCGTGGGCCCACCATCGGGATGAACACCTTCGCCTCGGAGGAGAACCGCATGGTGCAGCCGGTGTCGGTGGGGAACAGCGTGATGTCGCCGCGCAGGGTTCCCGGGCCGCCGGGGATGGACGCGGAGAACCGGCCCTCGGTCTCCTCGTGATCGAACCGGCTCCAGCTCTCCTTGCGGGTGATGACCATGTCCTTGCGGATCACCGTCTGCGCGATCTCCGGCAGCATCTCGCGCGGCAGGATGTGGTGCAGCACGATGTCGATCCCGGAATCGGTGACCTCGAGGCTGTGCACGTCGTTACCCGGCGTGAGCTCGCGCATCCTCTCCATCCGCGCCTCCCAGTAGTCGCGGGAGGACAGCGCCTCCCACAACTGCGCGGGGGTGTGCAACGGATAGCGAGCCGAGTAGTCCAGACGACGTGCCATGCTGCCTACGTTAGAAGGCCGCGACCCGATCGGCGGTCGCGGGGCCGGTCAGCGACCCGAAAGCCACGTGTTGGTGAACTCCTCTTCCGAGCGGAGCAACTCGACCAGACGCTCCCTGATCGCGGCTTCGATCTTGCTGCCGAACAGCGGGACCTTCACCTCGATGGAGCCGTCGACCACGGTGGTAGCGGCCGTGTCGTCACCGCTGAGCACGATGGTGCCCGACATCTTCGCGGGCGCGCCCTCGACCGTGGCATCGAAGGTCGCCGACATGCCGTTCCAGGTCTCGATGCGGGGGATGACCAGGTCGCCGGGGCGTACGGCGGTGATGGCGGGCGGCAGGAATTCTGCGGCGATGACCTCCACCACGTGGATCTGGACGGTGTCGCCCTGGGCGGTGACCGACTCCAGGCGCGCGTGCGGGCCGCCGACCTCGGCGATGCGGTCCGTCCAGTACTGCTCGTCGGAGAATGCCGCGCGGACGGCCGAAACGGGATGAGAGTAGGCGGCCGTGTACGCCAAGGGTGTTGCCATGGGTCGACACGCTACCGTCTGGGGCGTGCGAATCTCACCTGTGGTGTCGGGCGATGCGGTCCGCGACCTGCTGGCCGGAACGGGCGCGGTGGTGCGCGAGGGGGTCCGGCTGGCGGAGCTGACCACCCTGCGCGTCGGCGGTCCGGCGGTGCTCGCCGAATGCGCGAGCACCGAGGCGCTGGTGGCCACGGTGCGGACGCTGGACGCCGCCGGGATGCCGGTGCTGCTGATCGCGGGCGGATCCAATCTGCTGATCTGCGACGAGGGCTTCGACGGCGTGGTCGTGCGGATCGCGACCACCGGCGTTCGGATCGCCGGGGGAGCGTCGGCCGATGCCGATGCCGATGCCGATGCCGATGCCGATGCCGATGCCGATGCTGACGCTGATGCCGGTGGCGGTACGGATGCCACGGGTCTTGCCGGTGCCGCCGGCGTTGCCGCCCCGGCGAGTGCGGTCGGGGTCGGCTCGACCGATGCCGCGAGCGTTGCCGAAACGGCGGCCGGCGTCCGCGGAAATGCCTCAGGTGAGGTCGTAGGTGCCGAGGCAGACGCGGTGAGCGTGGTCGCCGAGGCGGGTGCGAGCTGGGACGGTGTGGTCGCCGCGACCGTCGCCGCCGGTTACGGCGGCCTCGAATGCCTCTCCGGCATCCCCGGTTCCGCGGGCGCGACCCCGGTGCAGAACGTGGGTGCCTACGGCGTGGAAGTGGCCGACCTGCTCCACCGGGTCCAGCTGCTCGACCGCCGCACCGGGGAGATCCGCTGGGCCGACCCCGCCGAACTCGGTTTCGGCTACCGCACCAGCGTGCTCAAGCACAGCGACGCCGCCCTGGTGCTCGCCGTCGAATTCGCCCTTCGCGCGGACGGACTCAGCGCGCCCCTGCGCTATCGCGAACTCGCTGCCGCGCTGGGCGCTGCCGAAGGCGAGCGCCGCCCGGCCGCCGATGTGCGCGCCGCCGTGCTGCGGTTGCGGGCGGGCAAGGGCATGGTGCTCGACGCGGCCGATCACGACACCTGGAGCGCGGGGTCGTTCTTCACCAATCCGGTGGTGCCGCAGGTCCGGGTCGAGCAGGTACGCGCGGCGATCACCGCGCGGTCGGGCGAGGTGGCGATCCCTACCTATCCCGCCCAGGACGGGGTGAAATTCTCGGCCGGCTGGCTGATCGAGCGCGCGGGCTTCGGCAAAGGCTTTCCCGGTCCGGAGGCGCCCGCCCGGCTGTCCACGAAGCACACTCTGGCACTGACCAACCGGGGAACGGCCCGTGCGGCCGACATCGCGGAACTGGCCCGCACGGTCCGCGACGGTGTCGCCGAGCGCTTCGGGATCATGTTGGAACCGGAACCGGTCACGGTGGGCCTGCGGCTCTAGCTCCGGCGGTCGCGGCGCCCGGCCCACGGCCGCTGTCGGTGTGGATCGACAGTGCTGCCGAAGGCCGTCGCGACCCGCCCGTGTCGATCGCCGAACGGGTGAGCAGACTCAGCCGCGGCGGGCGAAGCGGCTGGGCGCCGCCTGGTCGCGCGGGGCGACGACGATCTGATCGAGGTTGACGTGCGGCGGCCGCGACGCCACGAACCCGACGATCTCGGCGATGTCTTGGGCTACCAGCGGGTCGATGCCCTCGTAGACCTTGTCGGCGCGTTCCTGATCGCCGTCGAAGCGCACCAGGGAGAACTCGGTCTCCACCGCCCCGGGCGCGATCTCGGTGAGCCGGACCGGCTTGCCGAGCAGCTCCCCGCGCAGGGTGCGGTGCAACACGGCCTGGGCGTGCTTGGCCGAGGTGTAGCCGGAGCCGTTGTCGTAGGCGTGGAAGGCGGCGACGGAGGTAATGGTGACGATCAGGCCGTCGCCGGAGTCGATCAGCTTGGGCAGCAGCGCCTTGGTGACGCGCAGGGTGCCGAGCACGTTCGTCTCCCACATCCAGCGCCAGTCGTCGAGGTCGGCCTCGGTGACCGGCGCCAGGCCCTTCGCGCCGCCCGCGTTGTTGACCAGCACGTCGACGCGGGGGATCGCGTCGGTGAAGGCGCGCACCGAATCCTCGGAGGTGACGTCGAGTTCGAGTGCGGTGCCACCGATCTCGTCGGCGAGCGTGCGCAGCCGGTCGATCCGTCGGGCGCCGACGTAGACGTGGTAGCCCTGGCTCGCGAGGTGGCGCGCGGTGGCCTCCCCGATGCCCGAACTTGCTCCCGTGACGACCGCGGTGCGAGTGCTCATGGGCCTCGATCCTAGGCCGGTGACGCGGGCCACCCGGCGCGCGGTGGGTGAGCGGCACCTAGCATGCGGGGTATGGCTACACGGGACGCGGTCAGCGCGGATGGCACCAGGATCGTCTATCGGGTCAGCGGACCGGAAGGGGCCACGCCGCTGGTGCTCGTGCACGGCTGGTCGGCCAATCTGACCTGCTGGGGCGAGGCCGCCGAGCAGTTGGCGCGGCGGTTCCGGGTGATCGCGCTCGACCTGCGCGGCCACGGCTACTCCGACGCGCCCGCCGCCGGCTACGACGACCCGGCCAACTGGGCCGCCGACCTCGCCGCCGTGCTGGCCGCCGAGAACGTGACCGAGGACGCGATCCTGCTGGGCTGGTCCTACGGCGGCATCGTGATCAGCGACTACCTCACCGCGCACGGTACCGGCGCGGTCGGCGGCGTGATCTACGTCGGTTCGATGGCCAATATCGGCCGGGTGCCCGGCGCCGAGGTCGGCACAGCGCTCACGCAGGCCATGGCCGGGGTGTTCGAGGAGAGCCCTGGCAAGGCGATACGCGGTTTCATGGCCTTCGGCAACGCCAACACCGGCGACCGCAGCGACAAGGGCGTCGACGCCCAGCGTCTGTTCGGCATGAGCCTGGCCACCCCGCCCGCCGTGCGCAAGGCGCTGTTCTACCGGACCGCCGACAACACCGGGACTCTGCGCGAGCTCGACGTGCCCGTGCTGGTGCTGCACGGCACCGCCGATCCGGTGGTGCCCATCGCGAACGGCCGGTTCATCGCCGAGACCGCGCCCAAGGCTCGCGGCTCGTACTGGGAAGGTGCCCAGCACGGGCTGTTCATCGAGGACCCGGAGCGTTTCGTCGCCGAGGTCGGGCAGTTCGCCGACGAACTGGGGTAACAGGCGGCGCGCCTCGGCGCGTGGCTCGCCCACAGGGCAACACCGGCACCTGCGACCTGCACAGGTGTCCCTGGCCGGCGGAATCCAGTGCGGGAGGTCGATTTCTCGGTCACCGCCTGGGCGTGCCCCGGCCGGTGCGCCGACGAACCCGCGCGGGCTCACCCCGAAGTTGACCGACACCGACTCATCGGCCGCGCTCGAGCCGAGGGCCGGGATTCGCCCACGGCGGCTTGGACGTCTCGATATCGCGCCGGGCGCGGCCGGAACCGGGCAGTTCAGAGCGGGAATCGGCCGATTCCGGGTAAGGGCCGTAAGCGCTCGGCAACGGCTTGTGACAGGGGTCACTTGCGTGAGACCGGACGTTCGGGCCGCGGCGGACGCGTGCACACTGGGGTGTGTGAGTCATCGTGGGGACCGTCGGCCGAACCGCATCGCCGTACTATCTGTGCACACCTCCCCGCTCGCCCAGCCGGGTACCGGAGACGCGGGCGGGATGAATGTGTATGTGCTGCGTACGGCGGTCGAATTGGCGCAGCGGGGCACCGAGGTGGAGATCTTCACCCGGGCCACGTCCTCGCATGTCCCGCCGGTGCAGGAGGCCGCGCCCGGCGTGCTGGTGCGCAATGTGGTGGCCGGTCCGTTCGAGGGGCTGGACAAGCACGACCTGCCCACCCAGCTGTGCCCGTTCACCGCGGAGGTGTTGCGCCAGGAGGCCCGGCAACTTCCTGGCTACTACGATCTCGTGCACTCGCACTACTGGCTGTCCGGCCAGGTCGGCTGGCTGACCAGGGACCGCTGGCGGGTCCCGCTGGTGCACACCGCACACACTCTGGCCGCGGTGAAGAACGCCGCGCTCGCCGAGGGCGACGCCCCCGAACCGCTGGCCCGCGAGATCGGCGAGAAGCAGATCATCGCCGAGGCCGACCGGATGGTGGCCAACACCGACGAGGAAGCGCGTCAGCTCGTCGAGTTGTACGGCGCCGAGGACCAGCGGATCCACGTGGTGCCGCCCGGCGCCGACCTGAGCCTCTACCAACCCGGCGACCGTGCCGCCGCGCGCGCCGAGTTCGGCCTGTCTCCGCGCGAGCGAATCGTCGCCTTCGTCGGCCGCATCCAGCCGCTGAAAGCGCCCGACGTGCTGGTGCGCGCCGCCGCCGAACTGTTGCGCCGCGACGCCGAGCGCGTGGAGCCGGGACGCTCCCTGCGCGTGCTCGTCGTCGGCGGCCCGTCCGGCTCGGGGCTGCAACGCCCGGACGCGCTGATCGAACTGGCCGCCGAACTCGGCATCGGCGACCGGGTCACCTTCCTGCCGCCGCAGCCGCCGGAGAAGCTCGTGTCGGTCTACCGCGCAGCCGATCTGGTCGCGGTGCCCAGTTACAACGAATCCTTCGGCCTGGTCGCGCTCGAAGCGCAGGCCAGCGGCACCCCGGTGCTCGCCGCCGACGTAGGCGGGCTCGGCACCGCCGTGGTCGACGGGGTGACCGGCCTGCTGGTACGCGGGCATCGTATTCCGGACTGGGCCGACGCCCTGGCCTCGCTGCTCGACGATCCGGAACGGCTGCGCGTGATGGGCGTGCGCGCGGTCGAGCACGCCACCGGCTTCTCCTGGGCGCACACCGCGCAGGGACTGCTGGACAGCTACTCCGCGGCACTGCACGATTTCCACAGCGCGCGTCCCGGTCTCGGCCGGAGCGCGTCGTCCCCGACCAGAACGCGGGCGTCGCGACGGCGCCGGGTGGGAGTGTCCCGATGAGCGTGACCGGTGAGATCGCCCGGATCGCGGCGATCATCGACGAGACACTGCGCGAGCGCGAGATCGAATACACCCGTCCGTCCGACGACGTCTTCGTCGTGGTGCTGCCCGGTGAGCGCAAGCTGAAGACCAC
This sequence comes from Nocardia higoensis, assembly GCF_015477835.1. Classification (NCBI taxonomy): domain Bacteria; kingdom Bacillati; phylum Actinomycetota; class Actinomycetes; order Mycobacteriales; family Nocardiaceae; genus Nocardia; species Nocardia higoensis. Next base: position 204,746 of record NZ_JADLQN010000005.1, read on the forward strand.
CGTGATGCTCAATGTCGGCACGCACGGGGTACGCGTGGAAGCCTTCGTCTGCCGAAAGCCGGACGAGAACTTCGAGGGCGTCTACAAGTTCCTGTTGCGTCGTAACCGCAGGCTCTACGCGGTGGCCTACACGCTGGACCGGGTCGGCGACATCTACCTGGTCGGCAGGCTGGCCGCGCACGCGATCACCCCCGACGAGCTGGACCGCGTCTTCGGTCAGGTGCTCGAGGCGGTCGACGCCGACTTCAACACGCTGCTGGAACTCGGCTTCGCGGAATCGATTCGCCGGGAATGGAAATGGCGGGTCTCGCGCGGCGAGTCGCTGGCGAATCTGCGGGCGTTCGAACACCTGGTGAACACCGGCGAAGACGGCTCCGCCCCCGCCCCCGGTGGCGATGCCTGACCGCCTTCGGCGGTGATGTCCGACCGCCTTCGGCGGCGATATCCGACAGCCCGCGGTACCGGTACCTGACGCCGGTCGCGCGGCGGCAACCACGTAGCGTTACCGCCCGAGACAAGCATGCGCGCACGCCGGCGCCGCTCCGCGCGGCGATCCGGTATGCGCGCCTGGCAATCGGGGGTTCCGGCTGATGACTGTTCTGGCACTCGACATAGGCGCCACCAAGATCGCCGTCGGACTGGTGGGGGCCGACGGAGTAACCCACGAGGTGGGGCGAATCACCGTGCCTCCCAGCGGAGTCTGGGAGGCCGTGCGCGGGCTGCTGCTCGCCGCGGCCAACGGCCACACCGTCTCGATCGTCGGGATCGGCGCCTGCGGGCCGGTGGACGCGACCGTGGGGGTGGTCGAGCCGCTCAACATTCCCGAATGGCGCGACGGCTTCGCGCTGGTGGACGCGGTGCGCGAGATCTTCCCCGGCGCGACGGTGCGGATGGCGATCGACGGCGTCTGTCTGGCATTGGCGGAGCGGCATTTCGGGGCGGCCCGCCAGACACCGGACGCGCTGGCCATGACGGTCTCCTCGGGCATCGGCGGCGGGATCATCGTCGGCGGCATGGTCGCGGTCGGGCACACCGGCAATGCCGGGCACATCGGGCACATGATCGTGCCCGGCTCCACCGATCCGTGCGCGTGCGGCGGCGTCGGCTGCGTGGAGGCGGTGGCCAGCGGTCCCTCCGCGGTGCGCTGGGCGCGCGAGCGCGGCTGGGAGGGCGCCACCGGAATGGAACTCGCGGCCGCCGCCGTGGCCGGTGACCGGATCGCCAAGGCGGCGCTGCGCCGCGCGGGAATCGCCCTGGGACAGGTCATCTCGTCGGCCGCGGCGCTGCTCGACGTGGATCTGGTGGTGGTCGGCGGCGGGTTCGCCCAGGCAGGCGAACCGTTGTGGCGGCCCTTGCAGGAGGCGCTCGGCGCGCACGCGCGCATCCCCTTCCTCGGCGATCTGCGGGTGGTGCCCAGCGAGCTCGGGGAGCACGCGACGCTGGTCGGGGCCGGTCTGCTGACCGCGCTCGGCGCGTCGGCCTGAGCAGACCGGCGCCACGATCGGGCTCGGCGCGTCGTTAGACTACGGGCCATGACGTACACCCTCGTGCTGCTGCGCCACGGCGAGAGCGAATGGAACGCCCTGAACCTGTTCACCGGCTGGGTGGACGTGCACCTCACCGACAAGGGCATCGCCGAGGGCAAGCGCGCCGGTGAACTGCTCGCCGAGCACGGCATCGCGCCCGACATCGTCTTCACCTCGTTGCTGCGCCGCGCCATCTCCACCGCGAACATCGCCCTGGACGCGGCCGACCGGCACTGGATCCCGGTGGTTCGCGACTGGCGGCTCAACGAGCGCCACTACGGCGAGCTGCAGGGCAAGAACAAGGCCCAGATCCGGGACAAGTACGGCGAGGAACAGTTCATGCTGTGGCGTCGCAGCTACGACACCCCGCCGCCGGCCATCGAGGCCGACAACGAATACAGCCAGGCGGGCGACCCGCGTTACGCCGGTATCGAGATCCCCGAGACCGAGTGCCTGCTCGACGTGGTGAACCGGATGGTGCCGTACTGGGAGTCCACCATCTCCAAGGAACTGCTGGCGGGCAAGACGGTACTGGTGGCCGCGCACGGCAATTCGCTGCGCGCGCTGGTCAAGCACCTGGACCAGATCTCCGACGAGGAGATCGCCGGGCTGAACATTCCGACGGGCATCCCGCTGCGCTACGAGCTCGACGAGAATCTGCGCCCGGTGCGCCCACGGGAATACCTGGACCCGGAGGCCGCCGCCGCGGGTGCGGCGGCGGTCGCGGGTCAGGGCGGCAGGTAGACCCGCTCGGCGCGCTCGCGTCGAAGAACAAGTGATTCGCTCCGAAAGGCCCGGCCGGAAACGGCCGGGCCTTTTTCGGCGCCGGGGCCCGGGTCGCATTGTCGCGCCGCGCCTTTACCGGTCCGTGTGAACCGCGGAGCGTGATTGTTCACAAGGCCCGACTTGTCCACACTGTCGGATATCCACGGTTCTTACTCCACGGTAAGTGTGGGAGAATTTCGCCGTCCCATTTCAGCGGAGAGGTGGACCACAGGCGATGAGAAAAGCGTTTCGGATCACAGTGGCCGGGGTAGCGGCCGCGCTGATCCTGCCGTTCCTCGGTGCGGGCGGTGCGACGGCCGGGCCGTTGCCGGCAGGTCCCGACGGCGGCGCCGCCGGGCAGGCATGGGCCGCCACCCACGACGGCCCACAGACCTACCCGAACATCCACATCACCTGGGATGTACCGATCACCATGAGTGACGGCACGGTCCTCAAAGCGAATCTCTACCGCCCCGCGGACTTTCTCGGCCTGCCCGCGCCGATCGCCACGCCGACGGTGGTCAACATGACCCCCTACACCAAGCTGGTCTCCAATCTCGCCGACCACGCGAGCGAGGTGCCCGGCCTGTCGGAGACGATGATCGGCCTTGCCCGCGAGATCGACATGACCGGCACACCGCTGGCGGGCCTCACCGATCTCACCAGAGCGCTCGGCGGCGGAGCGCTGCGCAACTTCTCGGTGGATCGCAGTCTCGTGCGCAGCGGCTACACGCAGCTGGTGGTCGATGTGCGTGGCACCGGGTTCTCCCAGGGCGAGTGGGACATGCTGCGCGACCGCGAGCAACGCGACACCGTCGAGGTGATCGACTGGGCCTCCCGCCAGCCGTGGTCCAACGGGCGGGTCGGCATGTCCGGCATCTCCTACTCCGCGATCAATCAGGTGCAGGCCGCGGAGAAGGCGCCGCCCGCGCTGCAGGCCATCTTCCCGATCGTGCCCGGCAGCGACCTGATCAACGACGTGCTCGCCCCCGGCGGCGGATTCGGCATGAACTTCATCCCGCTGTGGCTGACCGCGATCAATTCGCTCAAATGGATTCCGGATGTGCAGTCGCTGGTCACCGGCAATTTCGATCAGCAGTGGCTGACCGACCGGATGGACTCGCCGTTGACCTACATGGACGTGTTCCTCAACGCCTACAGCCAGACCCGCGTCGAGGATCTGGACCCGCGGGTGCGCAGCCTGCTCTCGGCCGACAGCCCCGAACGCACCGCCTGGCTGGGCGATCCGAGCCGGATCACCATCCCGACGTTCGTGGTCGGCGGCTGGCACGATCTGTTCACCTACTCGCAGTCCCAGATCTACAACCAGATCGCGGCCGAGCCCGGCCGGAAGCAATTGCTGATGGGCAACACCTACCACCTGAACTCCGGCGCCGAGTCGGGCAAGCCCGGCCTGCCGCCGCGGCTGGACGTGCTGCAGCGCGCCTGGTTCGACCGCTGGCTCAAGGACATCGACAACGGCATCGATCGCTACGGTCCGGTGACGCTGCGTGAGCAGGGCGGCGGCTGGATCACACGCGCGGGCTTCGGTGACTCCGCGCCCGCCGAGGAGGTCGCCGAGCATCGGCGGATGTATCTGTCGGGCACGCCGAGCGGCACCGCGCACAGCGTCTACGACGGCTCGCTGCTGGCGAGCGGGGACGGCAGCACCCAGCGGCTCACCGTCGCGCCGGGCCTCACCGGCTTGTGCTCCAACGACGCCGGGCAGGCCACCGCGGGCGTGCTCGCCGCCATCGACGCCTGCGGCGCGGACGCGCGCATCCACGAGACCAACGGGCTGACCTTCACCAGTGCTCCGGTGGCCGAGGAGACGGAGATATCCGGACCGGTGGCGATCCGGTTGAACACCGTGCACGACGCGGTCGACGGCTACTGGTCGGTGACGATCAACGATGTCGCCCCGGACGGTCGCTCCACGGTGCTGTCCTCGGGGCAGTTGGCCGCCTCGCTGAGCGAGATCGACGAGTCGCGCAGCAGCCGCTCGGCCAACGGCGACTACACCGACCCGCGGCCGGTGGCCTCGCTGGAGAGCCGCAAGCTGCTGACGCCGGGCGAGGCGGTCACGCTCGACATCGCGCTGCCCGCCACCCATGCGGTGCTGAAGCCGGGACACCGGTTGCGGGTGGACGTGTTCGCGGGCAATTTCCCCAAGGGCCTGCCGATCCTCACGATGCTGGCCGACACCGGGCTCAAACCCCAGCATCTGCAGCTGGATCCGACCCGGCCGAGCTTCGTCAACATCCCGGTGCGAGGCAACCCCGGTTGGTGATCGGAGTTCGCCGGGCGTGTCGTGACACGCCTGGCGAACAATGCGTTAACACCCGGCCAACGCGGCTGAAATCGGCTGTGACCTGCGTGGAACTTCGCGAACCCGGCGTTGTTCCCGCGGTCGGCGACCGTACGATTCAAGTGTGAGTGTCGCGCAGTCGGTTGTTCTGGCAGTCCTCGCGGCTGTCACTGGACTGGCCGTCGGCGGGCTGCTCGTGCCGTATGTCAACGCCAGGCTGGCGGCTCGCAGACAGGTCGACACCGGGCTGACCATGTCGCAGGTGCTCGACCTGATCGTGCTCGCCTCCGAGAGCGGCATCGCCGTCGTCGACCGCTACCGCGACGTGGTGCTGGTGAACCCGCGCGCGGAGGAACTCGGCCTGGTCCGCAACCGGTTGCTCGACGAGCGCGCCTGGGCGGCGGTGGAGAAGGTGCTCGCCACCAGCGAGCCCGCGGAGTTCGATCTCACCGCCAAGAACCCGCTGCCCGGCCGCAGCCGCATCGCCGTGCGCGGCGTCGCCAGGCAACTGTCCCAGGAGGAGACCGGCTTCATCGTCCTGTTCGCCGACGACGACTCCGAACAGGCCAGGATGGAAGCCACCCGGCGCGACTTCGTCGCCAATGTCAGCCATGAGCTCAAGACCCCGGTCGGGGCGATGAGCCTGCTGGCCGAGGCGATGCTGGAGTCGGCCGACGACCCCGAGGCGGTCCGGCACTTCGGCAAACGAGTGCTCGGCGAATCCCGCAGGCTCGGCAAGATGGTCACCGAGCTCATCGCGCTGTCGCGTCTGCAGGGCGCGGAGAAGCTGCCCGAACTCGAGGTCGTCGATGTCGACTCCGTCGTCATGCAGGCCGTGGACCGGTCACGCACCGCCGCCGAGGCCGCGGGTATCACCGTCAGCACCGACCGGCCCAGCGGGCTGGAAGTGCTCGGCGACGAGACGCTGTTGGTCACCGCGCTGTCCAATCTGGTCGAGAACGCGATCGCCTACTCGCCCAGCGGCTCGCACGTCTCGGTGAGCCGGGCGCTGCGCGGGCAGTACGTGGCCATGTCGGTCACCGACCGCGGCATCGGCATCGCCAAAGAAGACCAGGAAAGGGTGTTCGAACGGTTCTTCCGCTCCGACAAGGCGCGCTCTCGCTCGACCGGCGGCACGGGCCTCGGCCTGGCCATCGTCAAGCATGTGGCGGCCAATCACAACGGCGAGATCGCCCTGTGGAGCAAGCTGGGGACCGGTTCCACGTTCACCCTGCGGATACCCGCTCATCTCGAAGCCGGCCTCGACGAGGAAACCGACGGCGCCGAGGCGAGCACGAAGGAAAACGCGCCGCGTCCTCGAGGACCGGGCAGACCGAATGGTGTGGAGGCACGCAGATGACGAGAGTTCTGATCGTCGAGGATGAGGAGTCGCTGGCCGATCCGCTCGCGTTCCTGCTGCGCAAGGAGGGATTCGAGGTCACCGTGGCCGGTGACGGCCCCTCCGCGCTGGCCGAATTCGACCGCTCCGGTGCCGACATCGTGCTGCTCGACCTGATGCTGCCCGGCATGAGCGGCACCGACGTGTGCAAGCAGCTGCGCACCCGCAGCGGCGTGCCGGTCATCATGGTGACCGCGCGGGACAGCGAGATCGACAAGGTCGTCGGCCTGGAACTGGGCGCCGACGACTACGTCACCAAGCCGTACTCCGCGCGCGAGCTCATCGCCCGCATCCGCGCGGTGCTGCGCCGCGGCGCGGGCGATGAGCTCGAGGGCAACGGCGAGAGCGGCGTGCTGGAGGCGGGCCCGGTGCGCATGGATGTCGATCGGCACACCGTGCTGGTCAACGGCAGCCCCGTCACCCTGCCGCTCAAGGAGTTCGACCTCCTGGAGTACCTGCTGCGCAACTCCGGGCGGGTGCTCACCCGCGGCCAGCTGATCGACCGGGTCTGGGGCGCGGACTACGTGGGCGACACCAAGACCCTCGATGTGCACGTCAAGCGCCTGCGCTCGAAGATCGAGGCCGATCCGGCCAAGCCGGAGCACCTGGTCACGGTGCGCGGTCTGGGCTACAAGCTCGAAGCGTGAGCGGGTCAGCGGGTGTGATCCACGAAGGCCCCCGGTCCGCCGACCGGGGCTCCGTGTTGTCTGCCGTTCGCGTGGTTCAGGGCAGGTAGATCCAGGTGGGGCCGATGCCGGGAAGGTCGGTGAGGCGCAGCGTGATCCAGCCCAGGTCGTCTTCCTGCATGCAATCGTAGAGCGGCACGGTGGTGCCGTTGCCACGGCAGGCGATGGTGCGGCTGACGCCGTAGGGGCTCATGACGACGTTCTTGCCGTCCGCCTCGGCGGTGAGCGCCGCGGGGTCGGTCGCGGCCACGAAGGTGGCGGTGACGTCGGAGAACTGGGTGGGGTCGGCGGCGGGCTCGGCGTGTGCGAGGCCGGTGGTGCCGGCCAGCGCGGCGCCGATCAGCAGCGACGCGACGGTCAGGGCTTTCTTCATGCGGCAATCCAATCGCACGGTGGTGTCCGGGGGATTGCCGGGAGGTGTCCTGGTGCCTGCGCGGGTCACGGCATCGACCCGCGCAGGCCGCCGGTTCAGCTGCCGCCGCTGCTGCCGGACAGCAGGCCGCGCAGCAGTGCGCTGCCGGTGCCGGATCCGCCGCTGCCGCTGCCGCTGCCGCTGTCCGGGGACGCGGCCTCCTCGACCTCCACGACGATCGATTGGGTGCTGCCGCCCTGTTCGGCCGTCAGGATGTGCCTGCCCGGGGTGCTGGGCTGCCAGTCGATGGTCGCGCTGCCGGGCGGCCACGGCACCTTGGGCGCTCCGATGAACTCGCCGTTGTCGCTGAAGTAGACCAGCAGACCGCCGGAGGCGCCGCCGACCTCGGCCGTGAGGGTGTAGGTGCCGCCGACGACGTGGGTGCTGCCCTCGACCGCGAGCGACTGCACGGAGGCGTGCGCCGAGGGCGCCACCAGGACGGTCGCGGCCGCGGCGGCGAACAGCGCCGCGGCGGTGCGTGCGGTGTGTGTCATGTCCGCCTCCTAGCTGCTGCCCGCGAGGCCGCCGAGCAGGTCGCCGAGCCCGCCGGAGCCGGCGCTGCTGCCGGAGCCGGGATCGGTGCCGGGGTCGGTGCCGGGGTCGGGGTCGGGGTCGGGGGCGTTCGGATCGATGACGTTCACGACAACGGTCTTCGTGCTGCCGCCCTGGGAGGCGGTGATCAGGTGCTGGCCCGGGGTGGTCGGGGTCCACTCGATGGAGGATTCGCCGACCGGCCACGGCACCTTCGGCCCGCTGATGTCCTGCCCGTTGTCGGTCCAGTACACGAGCAGCCCGATGCTCGCGCCGCTCAGCTTCGCCTTCAGGGTGTAGCTCTGGCCGAGCTGGTGCGTCGCCCCCGACACGGTGACCGAGTCGACGGTGGCGTTGGCTTGGGGCGCGGCGAACACGACGATCGCCGTCGCGGCCGTGAGCCCGGCGACGGTCGAGCCGATCCGGCCGAGCCCGCGCTGTCTGGTGATGCTCATGATGTTCGTCTCCTGTGCTGCCCACGCAGGGGGTGGGCAAGCGCACAGTAAATGAGCGCCACTGTGAAATGTTGGCGTTTCGCAAAATCTCCCCGAAAGGCCTACGGCGGGGTGAAACTCTGGTATCAGCCGTGCTCGGCGGAGCGAGCGGCGTGCACGGTGGCCGGATGCACGGCGATCAGGCCGAGCCCTTCCCGCCTGCGGCAGTGTCTGGCCAGTTCCTCGTAGGCGGGCGCGCCGAGCAGTTCGGTGAGTTCCGGCGCGTAGGACTGCCAGACCGGCCGGGCGCCGATATGCGCGTCCGGGGATCCGGAGCAGTACCAGTCCAGATCCGCGCCGCCGGGCCCCCAGCCGCGGCGGTCGTACTCGGTGACGACAGTGCGCAGAATCTGCACGCCGTCGGGCCGGTCCACGTACTCCTGGGTGCGCCGGATCGGCAACTGCCAGCAGACATCCGGCTTCACCGTGTGCGGCGGCAGATCGCGGCGCAGTGCCATCGTGTGCAGCGCGCAGCCGACCCCGCCGTCGAATCCGGGGCGGTTGAGGAACACGCACGCGCCCTCGTAGCGGCGGGTGCGCAGGGCGGGTTCGTCGTCGAGTTCGTCGACTTCGAGGTAGCCCTTCCTGGTGATCTTGCCCTTGTCGTTACGGGCCTGATCCATCAGTTGCCAGTCCTGCGGTGTGAGCATTTTCACAGCGTCGCGCAGACGTTGCTGGTCCTCCTCGTCGGAGAGGAAGGCGCCGTGCGAGCAACAGCCGTCGTCGGGGCGGTCCGCCAGGATGCCCTGGCAGGCGGGTGTGCCGAAGACACAGGTCCAGCGCGACAGCAGCCAGGTCAGGTCGGCGACGATCAGATGCTCGTCGTCGGCGGGGTCGAGGAATTCGATCCATTCGCGCGGGAAATCCAGATCCACCTCGGGGGCCGGGGTGATCTTGTCCGCTGGTCGGGGCCGGGTCGGGCTGTCGGCCGATGCGCCTACCGTCACAGTCTGTGACGCTAACAGTTCCCCTCGCCCGCACGTAACTGCTGGTCGACCCAGTACCGTATTCGTGTGCGCCTAGGGGTACTCGACGTCGGAAGCAACACCGTCCACCTGCTCGTCGTGGACGCGCATCGCGGTGGCCACCCCATGCCGATGAGTTCGACGAAAGCCACGCTGCGGCTGTCGGAGAACATGGACGACGACGGTTGCCTGACCGATGCCGGCGCCGAGCGGCTGATCTCGACCGTGGCCGAATTCGCCAGCATCGCCGAGACTTCGCAGTGCGAAGAGCTCATGCCGTTCGCGACCTCGGCGCTGCGCGACGCGACCAACTCCGAGGAAGTGCTCGAACGGGTGCGTGTCGAGACCGGCGTGCGACTGCAGATCCTCAGCGGCGAGGACGAGGCGCGGCTGACCTTCCTCGCCGTCCGGCGCTGGTACGGCTGGAGCGCCGGGCGCATTCTCAACATCGACATCGGCGGCGGTTCGCTCGAGCTGACCAGCGGCGGCGACGAGGATCCCGATGTGGCGCTGTCGCTGCAACTCGGCGCGGGCAGGCTGACCAGGCAGTGGCTGCGCGAGGACCCGCCGGGCAAGCGCCGGATCGCGGTCCTGCGTGACTGGCTCGACGCCGAACTGGTGATGCCGAGCAAGCAGGTGATGGGCACGGGCCTGCCCGACCTGGCGGTGGGCACCTCGAAAACCTTCCGATCGCTGGCGAGGCTGACCGGCGCGGCTCCGTCGGGCGCCGGCCCCAGGGTGCGACGTACACTGACCAGTTCAGGCCTGCGTCAGTTGATCGCGTTCATCTCGCGGATGACCGCGTCGGACCGGGCGGAATTGGAAGGCGTGAGTGCGGATCGGTCGCAACAGTTGGTAGCTGGGGCGCTGGTCGCGGAGGCGAGTATGCGGGCGTTGTCGCTGGACAGCATCGAAATCTGTCCCTGGGCGATGCGCGAAGGGCTGATCCTGCGCAAACTGGATACCGATACCAACGGTGGCCCGGTGGTTGCGGTGCCCGGCGCGATGATCAACACGGTGCCACTGTCCGAGGGTGACAGCGCGAAATCGGGTCCGATCGAAACGGTGTCGTAATGAGCGAGGATTCCAAGCAGTTGTCGGTGGCCGAACTGCTGGCGCGCAACGGCCGGCAGGGGTCGTCCTCCGGCGGCGGCAGGCGAAGGCGCGGTGGTCGCGGTATCTCGGTGGCCGAACTGACCGGTGACCTACCGGTGATCCGCGACGGCGGTGCGCATTCGGCTCCGGACGGGGAGGCGGCGCAGGAAGAGGCCGAGTCGCCCGGCGATTCGCCGATGTCGGGTCCGATCACCCGCTACGACCCGCTGTCCCCGTCCGCCCCGGCGCCCGCCGCCAGGCACGGCGCCCCGGGATCGGACGACGACCCCGCCCCGGGACCGTCCACCGGTCGCGGGGGACGCAGGCGCAAGCTCGACCCCGACGACAACGCCACGGTCATCGTCGGGCGCCCGACCGCCGACGTCGGCCCGGCTTCCTTCGCGCCCTCGCCGCAGGCCTTCGCGCCCCCGACGCCACCGATCTCCGAGCCCGCGCGGCCCGAATTCCCGCCACCGGCACGGGCGTTCGAGCCACCGGCCCCGCCCGCGGCTGCCGCGCCCGCGCCGCCGCCGGCCGCTCCGCCACCGAGCGCCGACCATCCCGGCCCCGAGAGCGCCCGGCTCAGCCGTGCCGATCGCCGGCGCGCCGCCGAGGTCACCGAGATCTACCCCGTCCCCATCGCTCCCGCCGAGGAGCCGGGTCCGCCCGCCACCGGGTGGGCGCCGCCACCGCCGGACTTCGGCCCCGTGCCCCGGCCGCTGTCGCCGATGCCGCCCCGCCCCGGTCCGGACGAGCGCGCCCCCGAGCCGCCCGGGCGGGCGCGCGGCGGCCTGCCCGCGTGGTCGGCCCGCAGGCGTAACCCGGCCGCCGCACCCGGAAAACCCGCCGGACCGCCCGGACCGCCGGTGCCGCACGCGACGGCGGCGCCGGAATCCGGCGGCATTCCCACCCAGGCGTGGAACCTGGCCAGCCAGGACCAGCAACTGCTCTCCGGTCAGACCGTCGCGGGTGATCTGCTGCGCGACGGCGCGGAGCGGGCCGACGCGGCCCGCCGGGCCGGTCGCGAGCAGCAGCGACCCGCTGCGTTCGGTCCGCCGGCTCCCGGATTCGGTCCGCCCTCGTTCGGGAAGGACCGCCGCGACCGCGACGACGTCGACGACGTATCCGACGAGGACTACTCTGCCGAAGCTTTCGAGCGGGACTCCTTCGACGAGGACTACGACCGCGAGTACGACGAAGGGGAATTCGGCGACGACGGGGAGTTCGACACCGGCGAGCATCGTCGCGGCCCCTACGGCTACGACGAGGACTACACCGGCGAGGACTTCGAGCCGATCGACTACGACGACGAGCCGCGGGCGAAGGGCAAACGGTCGATCTCGGGCCTGGCCTCCCGGGTCAAGTCCGCCACACCCGCCCGACTCACCGGCGTCAAGGGGCTGGCCGGGGCCGCCGCCATGGTCGGCGCCAAGCGGGCGGGCGGCGACCGGCCGAAGGGAAACCGGCGTGGGACACCGGCCGCGGCGCAACGCGACGCCGATGCCGAGGCCAATCGCAGGCAGTGGATCATCCTCGGCGCGCAGAGCACCGGCGCCGCGATCGCCGGCATGCTGATGTTCAAGGGCTTCGAGCGGATGTGGGAGATGCTGCCCTGGGTCGCGCTGACCTTGGCGATGATCGTCATCCTCGGTCTGGTGGCGCTGGTGCGCATCCTGCGCCACACCGACGACATCCTGAGCACCGTCATCGCGGTCGTGGTCGGCATCTTCGTCACGCTCGGGCCGTTGGCGTTCCTGCTCAGTACGAACTGATTCATACGAATCGGTCATCGGAACCGATTTCGGGAAAGCGGTGGTTGTGGGGCACGTGGGGCACACCGACCAGGCGGGGCAGGGCGACTCCGGGGCCGCCGCACCGCTGAGCGATTCACCGGCGGCGGGGACGAACCTGCCCGCGCGCCGCGCGATTCGGGTCGGCCTGTCCACCGCGTCGGTCTACCCGGAGAACACCGAGGCGGCGTTCCGCTACGCCGCCGACCTGGGCTACGACGGCGTCGAGCTGATGGTGTGGGCCGAGACGGCCAGCCAGTCCGTCACGACCGTGCGGGGCTACGCGCGCCGCTACGGCGTGCCGGTACTGGCGGTACACGCGCCGTGCCTGTTGATCTCGCAGCGGGTGTGGGGTGCGGATCCGGTCACCAAACTGGAGCGCAGCGTGCATACCGCGGAGGCGCTCGGCGCCGATACCGTCGTGGTGCATCCGCCGTTCCGCTGGCAGCGCCGCTATGCCGAGGGTTTCGCCGCGCAGGTAGCCGCTCTCGAGGAGTCGAGCGAGGTGGTCGTCGCGGTGGAGAACATGTTCCCGATGCGCGCCGACACGCTGTTCGGCCGCGGCGAGAGAGCCGCCCAGCGGCTGGCACGCCGAGGTGGACCCGGGTGGGGACTGACCGCGTTCAGCCCGTCCTACGACCCGACCGACACCGGTTTCGAGCACTACACGCTGGATCTGTCGCACACCGCCACCGCGGGTGCCGATGCGCTGGCGCTGGCCGCGCGGATGGGGCCGAATCTGGCGCACCTGCACCTGGCCGACGGCAGGGGCGCGGCCCATGACGAACATCTGGTCCCCGGCGAGGGCTCCCAGCCCTGCACGCAGGTGTGCGCGCAGCTGGTGGCGGCCGGCTTCTCCGGGCACGCGGTGGCCGAGATCAACACCCAGAACGCGCGGGGGGCCGCGGCTCGCGCGGCGATGCTGGGTCGCACGCTCGCCTTCGCCCGTGAGCATCTCAACCAGTTGCCCGCGTCGAGCCCGTCCTCGGCCCGTGCCGGGTCCAACTGAGCGGTCGGCTGTTTCGGACACCCCCTGGGGGATGTCTCGTATTCTGGTCGGCTAACGTTCTTGTACGCTGTACGAACTCCCGCGGTCCCGGCTGGATCGCCGGGAGCGGACGAAGGAGTGCCCATGACCACGGACGTGTCCGCAGGCGCGGCGCCGTCGAGCGCCGGACAGGCCGCGCTCGACGCGCCGTTCGGCGAAGTCTGCGCGGTGTGGCGGATCGACGACGGTGAACTCGGGCCATCCGCGGCCGCCCGCGACGAGACCGCCCGCTACCGCGGTGTCATCGCCGATACCTGGACCGTAGGCCCCAAGGTGCACGGCGGCACGATGGTCGCCGGCAGCGCGGCCGCGGCCACCGCCTGGCTGCGGGCGAGCGATCCCGAGCGCGTGGGGATGGCCCCGATCGCCGCGAGTTCGGATTTCCTCGGCGCTCCCGAACCCGGCGAAGTGGACTACGAGGTGCACATCCGCAAAGTGGGACGCCAGATCTGCCTGGTCGACGTGACCCTCACCCAGGGCGGCAAGCCCCGGGTACGCAGTGCGTTCACCTTCGGTCATCTCGACGACGCCGAACCGATCTTCGCCCATGAGCACGACGACATGCCCGCCGAGCCGTCCACGGACGCGGTCGGCTATCGGGACACCCCGATGGGCAAGATCGTCAACGTGTCGGTGGGCGCCGACCTCGCCATGGACCGGCAGTGGGCGCCGTTCCTCGACGGCGAACAGGGCCTGCCCCGGCTGCGGCTGTGGATCCGCCCGTTCGACGGTGATCAGCGCGACCCCGAGGTCGCGGCGTACTTCGCCATGATGACCGCCGACATCAGTCCGCCGGTCCCGATGAACCTCGGCCGTTTCGGCTGGGCGCCGACCGTGCAGATGACGACCTACCTGCGCCGCAGGCCCGCCCCGGGCTGGCTGCGTGTCATCGCCACCACGCACGAAGTGGGCGGGCGGATGTTCGACTGCGATCAACTCGTGCTGGACAGCACCGGCGCGGTGGTCGCGCAGAGCAGGCAACTCGCCCTGCTGCCGCAGCGCTGACTCGCCGCGCCGGGTTGCTGCCGCCGCGTCTAGCCTTGACAGCCATGACGAGAATTGCGGTGATCGGTGGTGGCCGGATCGGGGAGGCGTTGATCGCCGGACTACTCGAATCCGGCCGGCTGGGCAAGGATCTGGTGGTCGTCGAGACCCATGCCGACCGGACCGAGCTGATCGCGAGCCGGTTCGGGGTGCGGGTGACCGACGATGTCGCCGACGGGGCCGTGGGCGCCGATCTGCTGGTGGTCGCGGTCAAGCCGGGGGATGTGGACGGCGTGCTGGTCGCGCTGGGCAAGGCCGAGCTGAACGTGGGCGGTCGCGACCAGGTGCTGGTGTCGCTGGCCGCGGGCGTGCCGACCGCGCGCCTGGAGGCCAAGATGCCCGCGGGTTTCCCGGTCGTGCGGGTCATGCCGAACACCCCGATGCTGGTCGGCCAGGGGATGAGCGTGCTGGCTCCGGGCCGCTACGTCAAGCCCGAGCAGCTCGAACTGGTGGCCGATGTGCTCTCCAGTGTGGGCAAGGTGGTCACGGTGCCCGAATCGCAGATGGACGCGGTGACCGCGGTGTCCGGGTCCGGCCCGGCCTATTTCTTCCTGGTGGTGGAGGCGATGGTGGATGCCGCCGTCGGGCTCGGTCTCACCCGTGAGGTCGCCACCCAGCTCGTCGTGCAGACGATGGTCGGTTCGGCCGCGCTGCTCGACGAAGCCGAGCAGAGCGCGGTGGAGCTGCGCGCCGCGGTCACCTCGCCCGCCGGCACCACTGCCGCCGCCCTTCGCGAACTCGAGCGAGCGGGAGTACGCTCGGCATTCCTGGAGGCGCTGCACGCGGCCAAACAGCGTTCGGTCGAACAGGGCGCCTCGTCGGAGTGATCAGGTCGCGGTGGCAGTGCCGGTTGCGCTGATGGCAATGCGACGGCGGCAATGCGATGGTGGCGATGCGATGGTGGCGTTGGAGCGGTGGTCTCGTGGCTTCGTTGTAACGGCGTAGTCATGATTCCGGCGTAAAGGGCGTATTTCTCACACCCGTCGCAGTAATCCCACTGGTCCCGCTAAGCTTCAAGGAGCACGTGCGTGTCTGTTCCGCCGGTGGGGAAGCCGGCGGCGCGGACGTGCCGGAGGTCGATGGTGCAATGATGTCTGACAAGATGTCTGGAAACAGTTCGGGATCGTCACCTGGAACGCCGGGCTCGACCGGCGGCCGCGGTGGTTCCCGCGCACAGAGCGGTCCCGGTGTGCCGGGGCAGTCCGTCCTCGGTGGTGGAACGCAATTCCTCACCGTCGCCGAGGTGGCGAATCTGATGCGGGTCTCGAAGATGACGGTCTACCGATTGGTGCATTCGGGCGAGTTGCCCGCGGTGCGGGTCGGCCGGTCCTTCCGCGTCCATGCCAAAGCCGTCCACGACTACTTGGAGACGTCCTACTTCGACGCCGGTTGATCGATCGTCCCCCCGGTCGGGCGCGAGCCGGGCGACCGGTAGGATGAATCCTCGGTTCGTGTCCGCCTGCCTGCGGCGCCAGTTCGTGGTGTCCGGTGGCCGCCGGCGGCCCGGGCGCCGAAACAAGCTAGGCGTACGCCACGGCGTACGCGCCGAGTAGAGAGAACGCGAGGACACCCTATGGGTTCTGTGATCAAGAAGCGCCGCAAGCGCATGTCGAAGAAGAAGCACCGCAAGCTGCTTCGCCGCACGCGTGTTCAGCGGCGCAAACTCGGCAAGTGAGCCTGCACGCTCAGCTCGAAGCGAGGCCCGTCACCTTCTCGGTGGCGGGCCTCGCTTTTTGAAATAATTCGGTTTGAAACCGGACGGTGTTTCCGGTGACTGAAGTCATCGTTAGGAGCTGGTTAATACTCTCGGCAACGGTGGTGTGGCGCCGCTACGCTTGACGCGAATACCGATACGGGGGCCTGGCAGGTGGGATTCGGCGCGATGGGTTCTGATATGAGAGACGAACACACCCCCGCGGTGGTGCTGGTCACCGGCGCCGGCCGATTCTTCGGCGGCAATGTCGTCGCCGAACTCGTCCAGGATCCGACGATCGAACGTATCATCGCGGTGGACACCGTGACGCCGAGCCGGGAGTTCCAGCGCCGTATGGGGCGCGCCGAATTCGTGCGCGCCGATATCCGCAATCCACTGATCCGCAAGGTGATCGGAGGAAACGAGGTGGACACTGTGGTGCATACCGCGGTGCTGTCCCGTCCG
Source organism: Nocardia higoensis (assembly GCF_015477835.1). Classification (NCBI taxonomy): domain Bacteria; kingdom Bacillati; phylum Actinomycetota; class Actinomycetes; order Mycobacteriales; family Nocardiaceae; genus Nocardia; species Nocardia higoensis. The sequence goes on from NZ_JADLQN010000005.1 coordinate 220,967, forward strand.
CCGTCACCGGGTGGTCGCGCGGTGATGAAAGATCTGAACGTGCTCGGCGCGATGCAGTTGTTCGCGGTCTGTCAGAAAACTCCGTCGGTTCGCCGAGTGGTCGTTCGCTCGAGTTCGGCGGTGTACGGCGCCAGCGCCAAGGACCCGGCGAAATTCACCGAGGAAATGAGCGCGCGAAAGCCACCGAGCGGTTGGTTCGCCCGCGATTGCATAGAAATCGAAGGTTTCGTCCGGAGTATGGCGCGCCGCCGTCCGGATATCGCCGCCGTGATTCTGCGGCTGGCGCCCACCGTCGGGCCGCGATTGGCTCGCCGGGGCGTGCAATACCTGCGTTGGCCGCTCACGCCCACGGTCTTCGGGCGCGACGCCCGTATGCAGTTGCTGCACGAGCAGGACGCGGTCGCCGCACTGGCGCACGCGGCCCGCGCCGGGCGCAGCGGCACGTTCAATGTGGCCGGCGACGGCGCGCTGACGCTCTCCCAAGCAGTCCGGCGGGCCGGTAGGCTGGAGCTACCGTTGCCGTTCGCACTGTTCCGTACCGCGGGACGGGCGCTGATGGAGAACGTGATGCGTGACTTCAGTGCCGAACAGCTCGACTATTTCCATTTCGGGTGCGGTCTGGACACGACCCGTATGCGCGCCGAACTGCGGTTCGAGCCACGGTGGACGACGGTTCAGGCGTTCGACGACTTCATAGGGGGCGCAGCGTTGCGGCCCGTCATCGATCCCCAATGGATCGATGCCGCAGAAAAAGGACTGCTCGGCCTCGTGAGGGCCGGTACGGGAGCACATACATGAACGACGTCGCGAAGATCATCCACCTGCGAGAAGCGACTATCGAGGCCAAGTCGCGTCCGCCCGCCCGTCGCTGGCCCGAATCGCCGGCCCGGACCGTCTCCGGCAGGGTGACTTCGCTGACCGACCGGCTGGCCGCCGCCGAACCGCCGCAGCCTCAATCGGTGAGTGAACTGGTGCGCGAGGGGCTGGCCAAGCGGATCAGCGGCGCCGCCGAGTTCGCCCGTCGTCGAATGGTGGGTGACTACCGGGTCGACGAATTCGGTTTCGACGCCGACCTGCTCGAGAACGTGATCCTGCCCACCCTGCGCCCGCTGTCGGATCACTGGTTCCGGGTGCAGGTCGAAGGCATCGACAACATCCCCGCGAAGGGAGGCGCCCTCATCGTGGCCAACCACGCGGGCACCATTCCGGTGGACGGGTTGATGCTCCAGCTGGCGGTGCACGACAACCATCCCGCCGAGCGGGCCCTGCGACTGCTCGCCGCCGACCTCGTCTTCGAGATGCCGATGCTGGGCATGCTGGCCCGCAAGGCCGGCCACACGCTGGCCTGCCGGGAGGACGCCGAACGGCTGCTACGTTCCGGGGAGCTGACCGGGGTGTTCCCCGAAGGCTTCAAGGGCGTGGGCAAGAGCTACACCGACAGGTACAAGCTGCAGCGGTTCGGCCGCGGCGGCTTCGTGGCGGCCGCGGTGCGCACCGGGGTGCCGATCATCCCGTGCTCGATCGTGGGTTCGGAGGAGATCTATCCGAAGCTGGCCGACCTCAAGCCGCTGGCTCGCCTGCTCGGCCTGCCGTACTTCCCGGTGACCCCGACCTTCCCGCTGCTCGGCCCGCTGGGCGCGGTCCCGCTGCCGTCGAAGTGGTACATCGAGTTCGGCGAGCCGATCCCGACCACCGGCTACGACCCCTCCGACGCCGAGGATCCGATGACCATGTTCGAGGTCACCGACCAGGTTCGCGAGACCATCCAGCACACCATCTACAAGCTGCTGACCAAGCGGCGCAACCCGTTCACGGGCTAGCGGTCCGCGGCGGGCCCGGGCGTCAGACGTGCTCGCGGCGGCGGGTGATCGCCGCCGCTACCGCGCCCCCCGCCACGCCGAGCGCCAGCGCGGTGGGCACACCGATCTTGGCGGCCTTGCGCCCGGTCCGGAAATCGCGGATCTCCCAGCCCCGGTTCTTGGCGACCTCGCGCAGGTCGGCATCGGGATTGATGGCGACCGCGGTGCCGACCAGCGAGAGCATCGGCACGTCGTTGTGGCTGTCGGAGTAGGCCGCGCAGCGCTTGAGGTTGAGTCCCTCCCGGATCGCCAGCGCGCGTACCGCGTGCGCTTTGCCCAGCCCGTGCAGGATGTCGCCGACCAGGCGGCCGGTGAACGTGCCGTCCACGCTCTCGGCGACCGTGCCCAGCGCGCCGGTGAGGCCGAGGCGCTTGGCGATCACCTGCGCCAGCTCCACCGGCGTCGCGGTCACCAGCCAGACCTGCTGACCGGCGTCGAGATGCATCTGCGCCAACGCCCTCGTGCCCGGCCAGATCTTGTCGGCGATGATCTCGTCGTAGATCTCCTCGCCGAGGGCGGCCAGCTCGGCGGTGGAGCGACCGGCGATGAACGCCAGGGCTTTCTCCTTGCCCGAGGCCATGTCCGTGCTGTTCTCCTTGCCGGTGACCCGGAACTTCACCTGCTTCCAGGCGACACCGACCAGGTCGGAGGTCTTGAAGTACTTGCGCGCGGCCAGGCCGCGGGCGAAATGCACGATCGAGGCGCCCTGCACCATCGTGTTGTCCACGTCGAAGAAGGCCGCGGCGGTCAGATCGCGCGGCACCTCGGGACGGTGGCCGCTCTCGGCGAGTTCGGATTCGTGCAGCGACAGCGCCGCGTCCGCACTGGCCTCACCCGCGACATTGGCCCGCAGCTCCTCCTCGCTCGGCCCGAACGGGCTGCGCGAGATGCGCGCCAGCTGCTCCTGCAGGTTCTGACCGAGCGGGCCCAGGCCCCACCGCACCGGCAGCTCACCGAACCGGCCCGCGACGAAACCCGTCCTGCCCACCTTCGATCGTTCCGGCACCACAACCTCCGCCCGTTCGCGCGAACCCTGTCCACACTAGTGTCGAACACTTGCCGCCCACGATTTAATAGCCGCCATGACAGATTCCATGGAAAACGGCGCGCACCGAGGCGGAAGGAGTTCGGCTCACACTGTGACATTGCTGACTCGGGCAGGCTGTCATATGTGTGTCACCGCACTCGCGCAACTGCGTGAGATCTGCGCGGATTTCGATATCGAACCCGCGACCGTGGACGTCGATGCAGTCGCCGCGACCGACCCCGGTCTGCGTGCCGAGTACGGTGACCGGCTGCCGGTCGTGCTGCTCGACGGGCGTGAGCACAGTTATTTCGATGTCGACGAGGCGCGCCTGCGCGCGGATCTCGCGCGCTGAGGAGCGTCGATCGTAGTCCGATTTCGCCGCCGTGCTGGTCGCACCGGAAAATGAGGCCAATTTCACCGACTTTGTGCATGGCTTCACAAGCGGTTACGGTGGTGGCACGCGACCCGCATGCCGAGGCTGCGGAGCCGCCGCGAAATCCGACAAAAATAGACCAGGGTACCGGCGTTCGCCCGGACCGGAGGTCGATGACGTACCGGGCCTGTGCGCAGGTTCGGCAGGCAGGAGCCGACGACGTGACAGAGCAGCACGAGACGCCCGGTGGCGTCTCCGGCGGGACTCTGCGCGCCGTGCAGAAGGACATTCCCCAGGCGACCGTCGCCCGGCTGGCCGCGTATCTGCGGGTGCTGACGATGCTCGCCGACGACGGTGTGGCCATCGTATCGAGTGAGGAACTCGCTGTCGCGGCGGGTGTCAATTCGGCCAAACTGCGCAAGGATCTGTCGTTCCTCGGCCCCAACGGCGTTCGGGGTGTCGGCTATGACGTGGCGAAGCTGCGGGCCAGGATCGAGGACGTGCTCGGTCTGTCCGAAGGACATCGCGTGATTCTGGTCGGTGCGGGCAACCTCGGCCGGGCCCTGGTCGGCTACGGCGGTTTCCGCAGACGCGGGTTCACCGTCGTCGGCATCTTCGACAACGATTCCGAGATGATCGGCCTGCCGGTGGCCGGACTCGAGGTCCGCGACGTGGCGGATCTCGCCGAGGCGGTCGCCGAGTTGCGCCCGACCATCGCGGTGCTCGCGGTCCCTGAGGACGCGGCCCAGCAGGCCTGCGATCAATTGGTCGCCGCGGGGCTGCAGTCGATCCTGAGCTTCGCCGCGCCCGGCCTGCGGGCCCCCGCCTCCGTCGATGTGCGCCGGGTGGATCTGGCCGTCGAGATGCAGCTGCTGTCGTTCGAGCGGGCGCGCAACGCCGAGAACGACGGTGACGCGCTCGCCGCCCTGCCCGAGGTCGCCGCCTCCGGCCGGGCCGGGCGCCCCACCGCCTCCGCCGCGCGCGCGGCGACGGTCCCCGCCGCCATAGCGCGCTCGGCGGGCCCTCGAGCAACCTCGCATCAGGCAATGGAGCCAACCAGCAAGGGATCGGTGGTCACACCATGAGCGTTCTTCTCGTCGGGGTCTCGCATCGCAGCGCCCCGGTCTCGGTTCTCGAGAAGGTGGCGATCACCGACGACGATCGGCCCAAGCTGATCGACACCATGCTGGCCTCCAGTCACATCTCCGAAGCCATGATCGTCTCGACCTGCAACCGGGTCGAGGTCTACGCGGTGGTCGACGCCTTCCACGGCGGCCTGGCCGAGGTCGGCGAACTGCTGTCCGAACATTCCGGCCTGCCGATGGCGGAACTGACCAGACACGCCTATGTCCGCTACAGCGAGGCCGCCGCCGAGCACCTGTTCGCGGTGGCCAGCGGCCTGGACTCGATGGTGGTCGGCGAACAGCAGGTGCTCAGCCAGATCCGCGGCGCCTACGCCACCGCCGACGACCGGCAGGCCGTCGGCCGCACACTGCACGAGCTGGCCCAGCACTCGCTGCGGGTCGGCAAGCGCGTGCACGCCGAGACCGGAATCGACCGCGCGGGCGCGTCGGTGGTGTCGGTCGCGCTGGACCGCTCCAAGCAGGTGCTCGGCGACCTGGCGGGCAAGACCGCCGTGGTGGTCGGCGCGGGCGCGATGGGCGGACTGTCGGTCGCGCATCTGGCCCGGGGCGGCATCGGCCGCATCATCGTGGTCAACCGCACCATCGAACGGGCCCGCAGGCTGGCCGAGACCGCCGCTTCGCACGGGGTGGCGTCCAGTGCGCTGGAGCTGTCCCGGCTACCCGAGGCCATGTCCGGCGCCGACGTGGTGCTCTCCTGTACCGGTGCGGTCGGCGCGGTGGTGACGTTGGCCGACACGCACCGCGCGCTGGCCGACCGCGACCGCGCCGAATTCCCGGTCGGGGAACGCCCGCTGGTGTTCTGCGATCTCGGCTTGCCGCGCGATGTGGAACCGGCCGTGGCCGGACTGCCCGGTGTCGCCGTCATCGACATCGAGTCGCTGCAGCGCGATCCGGCCGCGGGCGCCGCGGCCGACGACACCGCCGCCGCGCGCTCGATCGTCGCCGAGGAGCTGGCCAAGTACCTGGCCGGACAGCGGATGGCCGAGGTGACCCCCACCGTCGCGGCGCTGCGTCAGCGCGCGGCCGAGGTGGTCGAGGCCGAACTGCTCCGCCTGGATTCCCGGCTGCCTGCCCTGGCCGAACCGGAACGCGACGAGGTCGCGCGCACGGTGCGCCGCGTGGTGGACAAGCTGCTGCACGCGCCGACGGTGCGGGTCAAGCAGCTGGCGTCCACGCCGGGGGGTGACAGCTACGCCGAAGCGCTGCGCGAACTCTTCGAGCTGAAGCCGGGGGCAGCGCAGGCGGTGGCCGCGCCGATGGAGATCAGCGCGATCGGCAACGACCGCAGCGCCGGCTTGGCCGACGACTTCACGCCCGGGCACACCCTGGGCCTCGAGCAGCACCTCGGTGAGGAGGAAACCCCGGCATGACCGTCGCGCAGGAAGAGGGCAATGTGACCGCGGTGGGAACGGGAGCACCGTTACGCATCGGCACCCGCGGCAGCCTGCTCGCGATGACCCAGGCGGGCACCGTGCGTGACGCCCTGGTCGCCGCGGGGCACCCGGCCGAACTGGTGGTGGTCAAGACGCCCGGCGACATGTCCTCCGATCCGGTGGCGACGATCGGCGTCGGGGTGTTCACCTCGGCGCTGCGCGACGAGCTGCTGGCCGGCTCCATCGACCTGGCGGTGCACTCCTACAAGGATCTGCCGACCGCGTCCGATCCGCGATTCACCATCGCCGCGATCCCGCCGAGAGAGGATCCGCGCGACGCCCTGGTGGCGCGCGACGGTCTGGTCCTGGGCGAGCTACCCGCCGGCTCCACGGTGGGCACCTCCGCGCCGCGGCGGATGGCACAGTTGCGCGCGCTGGGTCTGGGCCTGGAGGTCGTGCCGTTGCGCGGCAACGTCGAGAGACGGCTGGGTATGGTGAGCTCCGGCGAGCTCGACGCCGTGGTGATCGCCCGCGCGGGCCTGTCGCGCATCGGTCGCACCGAGGTGGTGACCGAGTCGCTCGAACCCGTGCAGATGCTGCCCGCCCCCGCGCAGGGCGCGCTGGCGGTCGAGTGCCGCAGCGAGGACACCACGCTCGCCGAAGCGCTGGCCGGGCTCGACGACGCCGCGACCAGAGCCGCAGTGGTGGCCGAACGCGCGCTGCTGGCCGAGCTGGAAGCGGGATGCACCGCGCCGGTAGGGGCGCTGGCCGAGGTCGTCGAATCGCTCGACGACGACGGCAGGATCGTCGAAGAGCTGTCGCTGCGCGGATGCGCTGCCGCGATCGACGGCTCGGAGGTGCTGCGCGCCTCGGTGGTCGGCGACCCGACTCAGGCGGCCGAACTCGGCCGCGCGCTGGCCCGCGAACTGCTGGAACTCGGCGCGCGCGACCTGCTCGCCGACGCGAGCCCGCCAGACACAGACTTCAGCAATCCCAGTCCGATGGAGAACCCTCAATGAGCCGAGCCACCAAGAAGCACCCCGGTCGGATCCTGTTCGTCGGGTCCGGACCCGGCGACCCGGCGCTGCTCACCGTGCGTGCGCGCGAGGTGCTCGGCAGGGCGACGCTGGCCTTCACCGATCCCGATGTGGACAAGGGCGTACTCGCGCTGATCGGCATCCAGGTCGAGGAGAACGAGGACGGCACTCGCCCGGTGGACGTGCGTCCGGCCCTCGGCGAGCCCGCCGAGGTCGCCAAGACCCTCATCGCCGAGGCCCGCAACGGTCACGACGTCGTGCGCGTCGTCGCCGGTGACCCGCTGACCACCGATTCGGTGATCACCGAGGTCACCACGGTGACCCGCTCGCACATGGTCTTCGAGGTGCTGCCCGGCCTGCCCAACGGCTCGGCGGTGCCCAGCTACGCCGGGATCGCGCTCGGCTCCGGCCACACCGAGGCCGACGTGCGCGGGGAGGTCGACTGGGCGGCGCTGGCCGCCGCGCCCGGCCCGCTGGTACTGCACGCCACCTCCGGTCACCTGGCCGAGACGGCGAGCGCGCTGGTGGAGCACGGGATGGCCTCGCAGACTCCGGTCGCGGTGACCGTGCGTGGCACCACCCGTCAGCAGCGCACCATCGAGGCGACCCTGGCCACACTCAACAGCGCGGCCTCCGAGCTGGTCGGCCCCTTGGTGGTGACGATCGGCAAGGCGGTCGCCAGCCGCTCGAAGATGTCGTGGTGGGAGTCGCGCGCGCTCTACGGCTGGACCGTGCTGGTGCCGCGCACCAAGGATCAGGCCGCCGAGATGAGCGAGCGGCTGGTGACCCACGGCGCCATCCCGATGGAGGTGCCGACCATCGCCGTCGAGCCCCCGCGCAGTCCGGCTCAGATGGAGCGGGCGGTCAAGGGCCTGGTCGACGGCCGCTATCAGTGGGTCGTCTTCACCTCCACCAACGCGGTGCGCGCGGTGTGGGAGAAGTTCGCCGAGTTCGGTCTGGACGCCCGCGCGTTCTCCGGGGTGAAGATCGCCTGCGTCGGTGAGGCCACCGCCGAGAAGGTGCGCTCCTTCGGCATCAACCCGGAGCTGGTGCCCTCGGGCGAGCAGTCGTCGGAAGGTTTGCTGGCCGACTTCCCGCCCTACGACGACGTGTTCGATCCGGTGAACCGGGTGCTGCTGCCGCGCGCCGACATCGCCACCGAGACGCTGGCCGAAGGGCTGCGCGACCGCGGCTGGGAGATCGACGATGTGACCGCCTACCGCACGGTGCGCGCCTCTCCGCCGCCCGCGGAGACCCGCGAGATGATCAAGACCGGCGGTTTCGACGCGGTCCTGTTCACCTCGTCCTCCACGGTGCGCAACCTGGTCGGTATCGCGGGTAAGCCGCACGCCCGCACCATCGTCGCCTGCATCGGCCCGAAGACCGCCGAAACCGCCGTGGAGTTCGGCTTGCGCGTGGATGTTCAGCCCGAGGTCGCCCAGGTCGGTCCGCTGGTGGAGGCGCTCGCCGAGCACGCCGCTCGTCTGCGCGCCGAGGGTTTGCTGCCTCCGCCGCGTAAGAAGAGCCGCCGCAGCCGGTAGGTCCGGACTGATCTCCGCCGGGACTCGTGTGGTCGCGGGCGAGGTGGGCTGGTCGGCCGCCAGTCGGCGAGTCGCTCTCGGAGGGCGAGCGCGTCACGGGGCGCGATCACCTCGGCGCCGTTGTCGACAGCGATCGGGACCGATGTCCGGCGGTGGGTGTCGCACCGGGGCAGGGTGGGCGATCACTCGCCCACCCTGCCCGTTCTCGGCTTCTGCCGGGCCTCAGCGGCTGTAGCGCAGCAGGGTGCGCACCAGTCGGCAGGTCCGGTCCGACGGCGGGCGGATGCCCACGGATTCGGCTGTGCGCCGGATCTTCTCGTTGGTGGCCTGGGCGGGGTAGTGGATGCCCGAGTCGAGCAGGGCGATGGACAGGCGCATGGCCTTGAGCCTGCGGTTGTGGGTGATGTACCAGGAACGCGGCCGACCCGCGGGCAGTGGCTGCTTCTCCAGCGGCCGGTACGGCGTGATGGCCCGGGACTGTGTCTGGCTGCCGGTATCGGCGGTTGCGGTGGTGGGCACCTGCATCCTCCCCTCGCGATCGGGAACCCGGCGGATTCCCTCGAACACATCTTCGATTGTACCCTCGGACACCGACAGAAATCGGCTGGCCACAAGGGTTTTCGGTCGTCGGCGGACGGAGTGGAAACGGCCGCCCGAACCGGGCCCGCGGCGCAGGCGTATCGTGCGATCCATGACCGGAACGGACCGCCCCCGACGGTTGCGCCGCACCCCCGCGCTGCGTCGTCTCGTGGCCGAGACCACCTTGGAGCCACGGCATCTGGTGCTGCCGATGTTCGTGGCCGACGGACTCGACGAACCGCGCGAGATCGGCTCCATGCCGGGCGTGCAACAACATTCGATGGATTCGCTGCGCAAGGCCGCCGTCGAGGCGGTCGCCGCGGGCGTCGGCGGGCTGATGCTCTTCGGCGTCCCGCTGGCCGAGGACAAGGATGCCGCGGGCAGCCAGGCGAGCGACCCCGAGGGCATCCTCAACCGGGGACTGCGCGCGCTGGCCGAGGAGGTCGGCGGCGCCACCGTCGTCATGGCCGACACCTGCCTCGACGAGTTCACCGACCACGGGCACTGCGGCGTGCTCAACTCCTCCTGCGAGGTGGACAACGATGCCACCCTGCACCGCTACGTGGACATGGCCATCGCGCAGGCCGAAGCGGGCGCGGATCTGCTCGGCACCAGCGGCATGATGGACGGTCAGGTCGGCGCGATCCGGCGCGGCCTGGACGCGGTGGGCCGCTCCGACACCGGCATCCTGGCCTATGCCGCCAAATACGCCTCCGCCTTCTACGGCCCCTTCCGCGAGGCCGTCTCGTCCTCGCTGGAAGGCGATCGGCGTACCTATCAGCAGGATCCGGCCAACCGGCGGGAGTCGATGCGCGAACTGGATCTGGATCTGGCCGAAGGGGCCGACATCGTCATGGTGAAACCGGCGATGGCCTACCTGGACATCCTGCGTGAGGTCGCCGACCGCGCCACGGTGCCGGTGGCCGCCTATCAGATCTCCGGGGAGTACTCGATGATCACCGCGGCCGCCGAGCGCGGGTGGATCGACCGCGAGGCCGCCGTGCTCGAGTCGCTGACCGGCATCCGGCGGGCCGGGGCCGATATCGTCCTCACCTACTGGGCGACCGAGGCCGCGCGCTGGTTGTCGTGACGCCGCCGCCCCACTCCACCCCGCCGAGAGGTTTCCCGCCCGGATCCGCGCCGCCGCCCCCTCCGCTGCCCTCTGGTTCGTTTCCGGCGAAAGCCGAGCCCGCACCGCTCGCGCCGGAGAGCGTGCGCACCGCCGCCCAGTTGTGGTGGGCCGTGGTGGCTCTCGGGGTGGTGCGGGTGGTCGCCGGTGCGATCGACACCATGGGCAATCGCGCGGAGTTCGAGCGCCGCCTCGTCGAGGACGCGCAGCAGCCGATGCCCGAGGCGGTGGCGCAACTGTACGTCTCGATGTACATGGTGTTCCTCGTCATGGGCGGGCTCGTGCTGGCGGCGGCCGCGGCGGGCGCGGTGTACCTGTTCACCAAGGGGCGTGTGTGGACGCGCACGCTGTTGACGGTGGGCGGCATATGGTTCGTGCTCACAGCGCTGATCACTCTGTTCACGCTGGGTGGTTCGGGCGGCGCGGCGGCTTTCGTGGCGGGTGGAGTGGCCGTCGTGCAAGGGGTCCTCGCGGGTGGTGCGTTGTACGGAAGTTACCGACCGGAGTCGAACGGGTACTTCTCCATCACCAACAAGTGAACCCGGGTTGGCAACTCATCGAATTGGCCGCAATGAGGCGGACCTGTATCGTGAGGGTTGTCACAGGAGACATGGGAACCGGTGGTCGATGGTCATACGTTATCGAGCTTCGCGCGCGGACGGTGCCCGGAGACATCCGGGAGATCGGAGGCATCGATGCGCGTGGTGATCCAACAGCCGCAGAGCATTCGGAAAGACGTGATCGTTCTCGGCCTGCTGGTTCTGTTCGGGCTGGTCACCGTGGCGCTGCTCCTGCTGCCCGGATCGGTCGGCTGACGGCAGCGCGAGGAGGCGGCGCGTGACCGACAGGGAGGCCGACGAGGTCCGCGACGATCGGGTCGACCACGCCGAGGACACCAGCCTGTTCTACGAACCGGGAGCCTGCTGGTGGACCGTGAGCTACGGGCCCGTCGCGTGCGCGCTCATCCTCGTGATCGAGATGGCGACCGGCACCACCCCGCACTGGTTCGCCCTGACCTTCTGCGCCACTCTGATCGCCGCCTTCTCGTCCGTGCAGGTGCTGGCGGCCCGCGCGCATGTCAGCGTGCAACTCACCGCATCGGCGCTGCGCCAGGGTGCGGAGACCATCCCGCTCTCGGCGATCGCCGCGGTGCTGCCCGAACACGGGGAGGGCACACTGGATGTCGCTGCCCTGCAAGGGGTCTCGTGGGATGACGCGGGCTCCTGGCCCGATGAGGAATGGACGTCGGCCAGGGCGCTGGGTGAACTGAGCGGAGTGCCGCGCAGGCGCACGGGCATCGGGCTCCGGCTGCGCGAAGGCGGACTGGTACGGGCGTGGGCCAAGGATCATCGGGGACTGCGGGCGGCGCTGACCGAAGCGCTGCGCTCGCGCGCCGACGACCGAGGCGAGAACAACGGCGAGGAGAGCGCGTGAGGCGAGACCGAGTGATCGCGATCGTGGAAGCCGTCGTGGCCGCTGTGCTCATGGTCGCCGCGGTGGCGAGCTGGCGCGGTGGCGTGGTGGACACCTCGTTCGCGGCGCAAGGTGAGGTGCCCGCTCATGATTCGGTGCGCTATGTGGGTCCATGGCTCGTGCTGGCCGCCACGCTGGTCGCCGTGGCCGGGCTGACTCTCGTCGACGCCACCGCCCGGGTACGGCGGACTCGTTCGCTGCGCCCCTGACCGCTCGCGCTGTCCGTCCACTCCGGCTGGACCGGGAAGTGGCACACCACGTCGGCCCGCGGCCGCTCGTACTCAGTCCCAGTTCTGATAGACGTCGAGCACCCGTCCGTTGTGGGTGCCGGGCGCGTTGAGGAAGATCGAGACGGTGCCGTCGGGGTGCCGGGCGCTCTCGGAGATCACCTGCCGCAGCGAGGCGCGGATGTTGCCGTTCTCGTCGCGCCACAGCGTGGTCTCCGGATGCAGACCCGCGCCCAGGGCGCGGGGCGGGATCACCATCGTCACCAGCGCGGGGATCGGACCGCCCGCCAGCCACACGGTCTCGTCGTGGTTGAGGTGGACGCCGGCGCGGCCCTCATCGAGGGCGAGGACGGGTTCGGCCGCGGTCGCCGGCCCCGCGCAGACGACCAGGGCGGCCACGGCGCCGATGGTGACCGAGGCGAGACCGATCGCCACCGACCTGATCGGCGCACGACCGACCGACGGCGAACCTACCGACGCTGAACCTGCCGACGTGGAGAGCATGTGAACCTTCCCGACGCTGGGTGCCCGACCCACAGAGAGTACGCACCGGCCGCGCCCCTCGCGGGTAATCCGCGACAAACCGTTTCCGGCGCGTCGTTGCGGTGCGTATCACGTGTCCTACACCCTGTCGTCGACGCCCTCCGGCGGGGCTGCGACACTGGAGGCCGTGAGTTCTTCTCCGCGCGCGACCAGTGCCTCCTCGATCGGTGACGTGTCGGCGGCGGTGTCCGCCCGCCTGTTCGACCGGGCAGCTTCGGTGATCCCCGGCGGGGTCAATTCGCCGGTTCGCGCCTTCAAGGGCGTCGGCGGGACGCCCCGCTTCATCGCCTCGGCGGCGGGCTGCACCATGACCGACGTCGACGGCAACGAATACGTCGATCTCGTCTGCTCCTGGGGCCCGATGATCCTCGGCCACGCCCATCCGGCGGTGGTGGAGGCGGTGCGCGAGGCCGCGCTCGGCGGCCTGTCCTTCGGCGCTCCGACCGAGGCCGAGATCGAGCTGGCCGAGCACATCGTCGAGCGTGTCGAGCCGGTCGAGCGGGTGCGGCTGGTGAATTCGGGCACCGAGGCGACCATGAGCGCGGTGCGGCTGGCGCGCGGCTGCACTGGACGCACCAAGATCATCAAGTTCGCCGGCTGCTACCACGGTCACGTGGACGCGCTGCTGGCCGACGCGGGCTCCGGCGTGGCCACCCTCGGCCTGCCCACATCACCCGGCGTGACCGGTGCGCAGGCCGCCGACACCATCGTGCTGCCGTACAACGACCTGGCCGCCGTCGCCGCCGCCTTCCAGGCCCACCCCGGTGAGATCGCCTGTGTGATCACCGAGGCCGCGGCGGGCAACATGGGCGCGGTCGCGCCACTGCCCGGATTCAACGCGGGCCTGCGCGAGCTCACCGCGGCCGACGGCGCGCTGCTGATCATGGACGAGGTCATGACGGGCTTCCGGGTCAGCCGCTCGGGTTGGTACGGCCTCGAGGGCGTGGCGGGCGACCTCTACACCTTCGGCAAGGTGATGAGCGGCGGCCTGCCCGCCGCGGCGTTCGGCGGTCGCGCCGAGTTCATGAACCAGCTCGCCCCGCTCGGACCGGTCTACCAGGCGGGCACACTGTCGGGTAATCCGGTCGCCGTCGCCGCGGGTCTGGCCTCGCTGCGCGCGGCCGACGACGCGGTGTACGCCGCGCTGGACAGCAATGCCCGGCGTCTCGGCGGACTGCTCGGCGAAGCGCTGACGACGGCCGGGGTCGAGCATCAGGTTCAGTTCGCGGGCAATATGGTGAGCGTGTTCTTCGCCGATCGTCCGGTCACCGACTACGCCACCGCCAAGGCCAGCCAGACCTGGCGTTTTCCCGCCTTCTTCCACGCGCTGCTCGACGGTGGCGTCTACGCGCCGCCGAGCGCGTTCGAGGCGTGGTTCGTCTCCGCGGCGCTCGACGAGAACGCATTCGACCGTATCGCCGCCGCCCTGCCCGCCGCCGCTCGCGCGGCCGCGGCCGCCACCCCCGAAGGAATCCGCGCGTGAGTTCCGACCACGACAAACCAGGCGCCGACGGCCACGACCCCGTCGCGGCCACCACCCCCGCCGCCGAGCGGGCCGCCACCGAACCGCCCGTCGACGAGGTGGTGGTCGGGGCCGTCGAGACCCAGGCCGACGAGGTCGACGCCCTCGGGTCGGGGGAAGTGGTCCCCGAGACCACCGTCCTCGAGACCACCGTCACCGAGACCGCAACCACTGAATCCGCAGCCGCCGACGCCCGTATCACCGACTCCGCCGAACTGCGGTCGGTGCAGTCGCAGCCGGCCGCGGCCGGATCCGCGGCCGCCGCGTCCGACGAGGAGGCGCACTCCGCGGTAGCCTCCGCCGCTCCCGCGACGACGAAACCCCGTGCGGAGCAAGCGGACACCGACATCGTCGACGACGAGGTCGAAACCATCGTGCACGTGCTGCGCCACGGCGAGGTGCACAATCCCAACGGGATCCTCTACGGCCGCCTCCCCGGCTTCTCGCTCTCGGTGTCCGGCCGCGCGCAGGCGGGGGCGGTCGCGCGCGCGCTCGCCGATCACGACATCGCCCTGGTCATCGCCTCGCCGCTGCAGCGGGCACAGGAGACCGCCACGCCGATCGCCGAGCAGCACGGGCTGACCGTGCGCACCGACGAGAACCTGATCGAGGCGGGCAACACCTTCGAGGGCCTGCGGGTGTCCGTCGGTGACGGCGCGCTGCGCAAGCCGAGGCACTGGTGGAAGCTGCGCGACCCGTTCACCCCGTCCTGGGGCGAGCCCTATCTGCAGATCGCGCACCGGATGCTGGCCGCGGTCAACAAGGCGCGCGTCGAGGCGGGAGGCCGCGAGGTCGTGCTGGTGTCGCACCAGTTGCCGGTGTGGACGTTGCGCCGTTTCCTGCAGGGACAGCGCCTGTGGCACGACCCGCGCCACCGGCAGTGCTCGCTGGCCTCGCTGACCTCGCTGGTCTATCGCGGCGACACCCTGGTCGACATCGTCTACTCCGAGCCCGCGGGCGCGTCGGATCCCACGGTGCACGGCGCATGAGGCGCCCCGCGTCGGTTCCGCCGAGCCTGCTCGCGCCCGCACGGGCGCCGGGCCGGGTCGTCGCGGCGCTACTGGCGTGCGTGGCGCTGGTCGCCGGGCTCGCGGGCTGCTCCACCGGAACCGACGCGGTGAGCCAAGGCGGGACCTTCGAATTCGTCTCTCCCGGCGGCAAGACCGACATCTACTACGACCCGCCCGGATCGCGCGGCACCATCGGTGAGCTGTCCGGTCCCGACCTGATGAACGACGGCGAGACGATCGCGGTGTCGGACTTCCAGGGCCAGGTCGTGGTGCTCAACCTCTGGGGCCAGTGGTGCGGCCCGTGCCGTGCCGAGGTGCCCGCCCTCGAGGACGTCTACGAGGCGACCAAGGATTCCGGTGTCGCTTTCCTCGGCATCAACGTGCGCGATCCGCAGCGCGACAAGGCACAGGATTTCGTGACCTCCAACAAGGTCGCCTACCCCTCGATCTACGACCCGCCGATGCGCACCCTGCTCGCGCTCGGCGGCAATTTCCCGACCAGCGTGATCCCCACCACCCTGGTGCTCGACCGTGAGCACCGGGTGGCCGCGGTGTTCCTGCGCACGCTGCTGGCCGAGGATCTCCGGCCGGTCGTCGAGCGGATCGCCGGGGAGGCCAGGGCATGACCGTCGTGCTCGCCGGGGTGGGGGATTCGTTCCAGCAGACCGCGGCCACCGGCCCGTTGCTGCTGGCGCTCGGCGCCTGCCTGCTGGCCGGGTTGGTGTCGTTCGCCTCGCCGTGCGTGGTGCCGCTGGTGCCGGGCTATCTGTCCTACCTGGCCGGTCTGGTCGGCGCGGAAGCCCCGCCGGTCACCGCCTCCGAAGCCGTGGAATCGCGCACGGCCACCGCGACCGAGGTGCGTCTCGGGTCGGCGAAATTGCGGGTTGCGGGCGCCGCCGGACTGTTCGTCGCCGGATTCACCGTGGTGTTCGTGCTGGCGACCGCGACGGTCTTCGGCGTCATCGCGACCCTCAATGTGAACCGGGAATTGCTGCAGCGAATCGGCGGCGTGGTCACCATCGTGATGGGCCTGGCCTTCATCGGCCTCATCCCGGCACTGCAGCGCGACACCAGGATGGAGCCGCGCAGGCTCACCAGCCTCGTCGGGGCGCCCCTGCTCGGCGGCGTCTTCGCGCTGGGCTGGACGCCGTGCCTCGGCCCGACGCTGTCCGGGGTCATGGCGGTGGCGGCGGGCACCGAGGGCGCCACGGCCGCGCGCGGCGTCGCCCTCATCGTCGCCTACTGCCTCGGCCTCGGGTTGCCGTTCGTCGTGCTGGCCTTCGGCTCGGCGGGCGCGCTGCGCGGCGTCGGCTGGTTGCGCCGCAATTCCCGCACCATCCAGATCGTCGGCGGCATCCTGCTCGTCGCGGTCGGCGTCGCGCTGGTGACCGGCGCCTGGGATCTGTTCGTCGCCTGGGTGCGCGACGCGTTCGTCTCCGAGGTGACCCTGCCGATATGACCGTGACCGATCAGCGACCCGATTCCGCTCCGAAGACCCCACCGCGTCAGTCCGCCCCCGGCCGGGCGTGGGCGCTGGTGCGCAACACCTGGCGCGGGCTGACCAGCATGCGCACCGCGCTGGTGTTGTTGTTCCTGCTCGCGCTGGCCGCCATTCCCGGCGCGCTGTTGCCCCAGCGCAGCCTCAACGAGCAGAAGGTCGAGCAGTACATCGCCGACCGCCCGACGCTCGGACCGTGGATGGACCGGGCCCAGTTGTTCGACGTGTTCGGCAGCTCCTGGTTCACCGCCATCTACGTGCTGCTGTTCATCTCGCTGGTGGGTTGCATCCTGCCCCGCGCGGTCGATCACTACCGCGCGCTGCGCACCCCGCCGGTGCGGGCGCCGCGCAACCTCGCCCGCCTGCCGCGCCACTACACCGCCGAGTCGGCGCGTACGCCCGAAGAAGTCGTCGGACACGCCAGGACCGGTCTGCGCGGCTGGCGCACCGAGGTCCGCACCGGGGTGGGCCGCGAAGGCGAGATCACCGTCTCCGCCGAGAAGGGCTATCTGCGCGAATTCGGCAACCTGGTATTCCACCTGGCGCTGGTCGGGCTGCTGGCCTCGATCGCGGTGGGCAAGCTGTTCGGCTACGAGGGCAGCGTCATCGTCATCGCCGACGACGGGCCCGGCTTCTGCACCACCTCTCCCGCGGTCTACGACTCGTTCCGCGCGGGCAACGTCAACGACGGCACCGGGATGACCCCGATCTGCGTGCGGGTGAAGGATTTCCGCGCCGACTACCTCGAGACCGGCCAAGCCGAGATGTTCACCTCCAACATCTCCTACCAGGCCGGCGAGGACCTGGCCACCGGCACCTGGCGCGACACCACGCTGCGCGTGAATCATCCGCTGCGCGTCGCGGGCGATCGCATCTACCTGCAGGGCCACGGCTACGCGCCGACCTTCACCGTCACCTTCCCCGACGGGCAGACCAGGACCGAGACCATCCAGTGGGCGCCCACCGACGCCCGCACCTTCCTGTCCGGCGGCGTGCTGCGCATCGACCCGCCCGGCGGCATGTACGCCACCGACGAGGAGCGCCGCAAGAACCAGATCGCCATCGAGGGCCTGTTCGCCCCGACCGCCATGTTGCACGGCAGCCTGCTGACATCGGTCTTCCCGCGCATGGACGACCCGGCCGTAGCCGTGGACATCTACCGCGGCGACACCGGCCTGGACACCGGCCGCCCGCAGTCGCTGTTCTCGCTCGATCAGGAACTGGTGCGTCAGGAGCGGCTGACCAAGGAGGCCAGGGTGAACCTGCGCCCCGGCGAGTCGGCCACGCTGTCCAACGGCACCGTGGTCACCTTCGACGGCGCTAAGGAATTCGTGAACCTGCAGGTCTCGCACGATCCCGCCCAGCAGTGGGTGCTGGTGAGCGCGCTGACCATGATGGCGGGCCTGCTGGTGTCGCTGTTGGTCAAACGGCGTCGGATCTGGATCCGGGTGTACCCGGCGGCGGACGGGGCCGGTACGGTGGATCAACGACGCACCGTAGTAGAGATGGGCGGCCTGGCCAGGACCGACCAGGCGGGCTGGGGCGACGAGTTCGACCGCCTGCGCGCCCGGCTGCTCGACACGGACAACGACACGGCTCGAACCGGGGCCGACAGCACGGGAGACTGACGATGCCGATCGACGACACCCTCGCCCAGTACAGCGACCTGGCCTTCAAATCGGCACTGGTCGTGTACGCGCTGGTGCTCGGGCTGCTGCTGTGGCAGTTCGCTTCCGCGCAGGTCCGCAGGAGCGAGGAGCGCGAACTCGTCGGCGTGGGCGGCGGCAGCGCCGATCGGCCCAGCGGTCCCGGCAAGGTGATCGAGACACCGGCGACCCCGCTGCCGGTGCGCCTGGGCAATATGGCGTTCTCGGTGCTGTTCGTCGCGTTCGCTCTGCACGTCGCCTCGATCGTGTTGCGCGGCTTCGCCACGGACCGGTTCCCGCTGGGCAACATGTACGAGTTCGTCACCATGGCCTGCGCCGCGACCGTGCTCGTCGGCTTCTGGCTGCTGCGCGAACAGCGCCACCGCGCCACCTGGGTGTTCCTGCTGGTGCCCGTGCTGATCCTGATGTTCCTGGCGGGCACGGTCCTCTACGCCGACGCCGCTCCCGTCGTCCCCGCGCTGCGCTCGTTCTGGCTGCCGTTGCACGTGACCATCGTCAGCATCGGCAGCGGGGTCTTCATGGTCTCCGGCGTCGCCAGCCTGCTGTTTCTCTACCGCCTGCGCCAGCCCGAAGGCGAGGAGTCGTCGAACGTCCTGGGCGCCATCGCCCGCCGCCTCCCCGACGCGCGGACCCTGGACCGTCTCGCCTACCGCACCACCATCGTCGGCTTCCCGCTCTTCGGCGCGGGCGTCATCCTCGGCGCCATCTGGGCCGAAGCCGCGTGGGGCCGGTTCTGGGGCTGGGACCCCAAGGAAACCTGCTCCTTCATCGCCTGGGTCCTCTACGCCGCCTACCTGCACGCCAGGGCCACGTCCGGCTGGCGTGACACCAGGGCCGCCTGGATCAACGTCGCCGCATTCGTCGCCATGCTGTTCAACCTCTTCATCATCAACCTGGTGATCAGCGGCCTGCACAGCTACGCCGGCCTGACCTAAAACTCACCGAGACCATGGCCCCTACCACACCCCTGCCTCCGACCTCTCCGGGCGAGATTCTCGCGGAAGAGTTCTTGGAGCCACTCGAGATCAGTCAGAACGCCTCGGCGCGCGCGGTCGGCGTACCGCCCCGGCAGATCAACCAGATCGTGCAAGGAAGCCGGGCGATCACCATCAGGACAGCGCTGCTCTTCGCGCGATATTTCGGCACGACGCCCGAATTCTGGATCAACCTTCAGACGCGCTACGACCTGGTGCGTGAGAAGGAGAACCTGCGAGACAAGCTGGAGAGCATCACGCCCCGGCAGCCGATCGCCTGCTGAGTAGGTGGCACGGCAGGCCGGGAGCAACTCGACGGATCCCGGCCTGGGCGGCTAGTGCTCCTTGGGACCCTCTCTGTCACGGCGCTGCTGCTCGCGCGAGATCCGCCAGAGGAAGTCGGGATCGTCGTCGGGGCCCAAGATCGGGCGACGTCGCGGAGGGGCCGGAGGGGCTACGGACCGATCGATTCTTCCCGGACCGAACGCCTTCCACATCAGCACTGCCACCGCGATCACTGCGATGAGGGCCAACAGATATGCCACGTGGCTCACCTCCTGCTACCGAGGGTAGCCCTGTGAGTGGTCCACGCACAGCGTGGGCCACGGGCGAGTGACCTTCGGCAGCCGGTCAGTGTTCTGTTTTGGCCTCGGTGGTCAGTGACTTCAGCAGTTGCATGACCTCGGACTCGCGGAAGCGGCGATGTCCGCCGGGAGTGCGCAGCGATCCGAGACGGCCCGCGTGTGCCCATCGGGTGACGGTCTTGGGATCGACGTGGAACAGTGCGGCGACTTGCCCGGGGGTCAGCAGGGTGTCCTGGCCGCCGACGGTGATCGCACTCATAGCAAACCTCTCCGTTCTTCGACAGTCCCTCATCAGATGGCGCCATCGTCGCACTCCACCCCCTAGGTACTCGAATCACCTACAGCGGGTAAAGGCGAAGTAATGGACAAATCGGATGCTCGTCCGGTGAGGGCGCGTCGGGCCCGCAAACCGGGTCGCCTACCCTGGTCGGCGTGAGCGAAACGACTGGATCCCACCCGCGGGTGGGCCGCAGCCTGGCCGTCAACCTGGGCTTGTACACCCTGGCGCGGCTGGCCTTGGTCGCCGTGATCGCCGCGGTGGTCTACGGGGTCGCCCGACTCGTCGGTGTGCAGGTGCACCTGCTGCTGGCCGTGCTGGCCGCGGTGCTCATCGCGATGCCGCTGTCGCTGATCTTGTTCAAGGGGCTGCGCGGGCGGGTCAACGCCGATATCGCGGTGGTCGACGCCAAGCGCAGGCAGGACAAGGCGCAGTTGCGGGCGCGGTTGCGCGGTGAGACCGAAGGCGACGATCCGGCATAGGCCACGGCGAGCGAATGCGAGGCTATCGGTGAAGTACTGCGATCGCAGCGCCCCGCGCGACTGGGTGGACAACGCTGTCCGCCTCATCGACGCGGATGCCCAGCGCAGCGCGGACACCCATCTGTTGCGGTATCCGCTGCCCGTCGACTGGAACATCCAGCTCTACCTCAAGGACGAGTCGACCCACATCACCGGCAGCCTCAAGCACCGGCTGGCCCGCTCGCTGTTCCTGTACTCGATCTGCAACGGCTGGATCACCGAGGGCACCACGGTGGTGGAGGCCTCGTCGGGGTCGACGGCGGTGAGCGAGGCGTATTTCGCGAAGTTGCTCGGGCTCGACTTCGTGGCGGTGATGCCGGAGAAGACCTCGCAGCGCAAGATCGCGCTCATCGAGGCCCAGGGCGGGCGCTGTCACTTCGTGCGCCGCCCGCCGGACATGTACACCGAGGCGGCGCGGCTGGCGGCCGAGTCCGGCGGCCACTACATGGACCAGTTCACCCACGCCGAACGGGCCACCGACTGGCGTGGCAACAACAACATCGCCGACAGCATCTTCACCCAGCTGCAGCTCGAGACCCACCCGGTACCGGAGTGGATCGTCATGAGCGCGGGTACCGGCGGCACCAGCGCCACCATCGGCCGCTACATCCGCTACCGCAGGCATGCGACCAGACTCGCCGTGGTGGACCCGGAGAACTCCGCCTTCTACGGCGGCTACGAGACCGGAGACGCCGGTTATCAGACCGGCATGCCCTCGCGTATCGAAGGCATCGGCAGGCCCCGGGTGGAGCCGTCGTTCGTCGGCCAGGTGGTCGACCGGATGATCGCGGTGCCCGACGCCGCCTCGATCGCGGCCATGCGCTACGGCGGCCAGGTCCTCGGCAGGCGGATCGGCGCCTCGACGGGCACGAACCTGTGGGGTGTCTTCCACCTGATCGGCGAGATGCTGGACCGGGGTCGCAGCGGCAGCGTGGTCACCGTGCTGTGCGACGGCGGCGACCGCTACGCCGACACCTACTTCGACGACGACTGGGTCGCGGCGCAGGGCTGGGATCTGACCGAACCGACCGCCGTCATCGACGAGTTCCACCGCACCGGCATCTGGAACGGCTGATCCCTGCGCGCGGCGTGGATTCCGGCGCGCGCTGCTCTGTAATCGATGCTGTGTTGTCTCTCCGAGCGTTGTCTCTCCGAGCGGCCCTTTCCGCCGATTTCGTCAATTTACGTTGACATTCGCCGGTGATGTCAATCAAAATTGACGTCATGACCGAAGCGACAACTCTGGCGGCCGCGGCGGGCAGCCCCGATCCCGAGATCGGGCTGCGCGCGGTCCGCGCGCTGCGCAGGCTGCTCGAACGTTTGGAAGCGATTCAGGTGCGAAATGCCAGGGACCAGGGGTGGTCCTGGCAGGCGATCGCCGACGCGCTCGAGGTCAGCAAGCAAGCGGTGCACCAGAAGTACAACCGGAAGGGCGGCAAGTGATGTTCGAACGATTCAGCCGATCGGCGCGGACGGCCGTGGTCGCGGCGCAGGAAGAAGCCCGGGAGCTGCGCGCACCGCGCATCGACGTCGAGCACGTGCTGCTCGGCCTGCTCGCGCACGCAGAGCCGGGCCTGTCGGCGCTGGTCGCCGAGAGCGCCGGGCTCACGCACGACGGGGCGCGCCAGGCGCTCACGGAAGCGGGCGCGAGTGCGCCGCTGGGACCTGAGGACGCGGAGGCGTTGCGCTCCATCGGCATCGACCTCGACGCGGTGCGCGAATCGCTGGAAGCGAGTTTCGGCGCGGACGCGCTCGATCGCGCCGCACCGGAGCAACGGCGCGGGCTGTTCGGCCGCGACCGGAGCTCGGGCCACACCCCGTTCACCCGCGAGGCGAAGAAGGTGCTGGAGCTGGCGTTGCGAGAGGCGCTGGCCCGCAAGGACAAGAGCATCGAATCCGGGCACATGCTGCTGGCCGTGCTGCGCGCGCCGAACCCGGCCACGGTCCGGTTGCTCGGCGGCCCGGAGTCCGTCGAAGCGTTGCGCCCGCGGGTGCACGAACTGCTCGACGCCGACCGCGCGGCCTGAGCGGGCTCCGGCCGTCTGCGCGCGAGCCCCGCGCGAACAGGCCTGTGCGGCTTAGCATGGGCGCATGCAGCTTGTGATCCGACTGATCATCAACGCGGTGGCCATCTGGCTGGCGGCGGCGTGGGTGAGCGGCATCGACATCCTCAGTCCCGACGACGCCGGGACGGGGGCGAAGATCGCTGTCGTGCTGGCCATCGCCGCCCTGTTCACCCTGGTCAACGCCCTGGTGAAGCCGATCGTGCAGCTGCTGTCGCTGCCGCTGATCCTGCTGACCCTCGGGTTGTTCCTGCTGGTCATCAACGCCCTGATGCTGTGGCTGACCGCGGCGCTCACCGACGTGGTCGACACCGGCGGCTACGGCCTGGAGGTCGCCGGCTTCTGGGCGGCGATCCTCGGCGGCATCATCATCTCGCTGGTGAACTGGGTGCTCGGCGTGCTGGTTCCGGACGGAGACTGAGTTCCGCCGGGGCGGTGCGGGCCATCGCCCCGGCGCGGAATGTGGCGCTGTATCCGAGGCGCGGCAACGCCGGTCGTGCGGCGCCGGTCGTGCGGTGGCGCCGAGGAATACCGAACAGCTCAGCCCAGCGCGAGCGCGACAGCGCACAGGATCGACCAGGCCAGCAGCGCCAGGCCGGAATCACGCAGGGCCGGAATCAGTTCGAGCCCGTTGCCGCCGCCGCGCACCGGGGCGTTGGCCCGCACCGCGAGCGGCGCGGCCAACAGGCCGGCCAGCGCCCACGGCGTGTGCAGGGCCAGTGTCAGGGTGAGCAGGAACGGCACCGTCAGCAACGCCAGATGCAGTGTGCGGGTGCGGGCGTCACCGAGGGTGACCGCCAGGGTGATCTTGCCGGTGGCGGTGTCGGTCGGGATGTCACGCAGATTGTTCGCCACCAGCACGGCGCTGGAGAACGAACCGACCCCGACCGCGAGCGCCGCGCCCACCCAGTCGATCCGCTCGGCCTGCACGAACTGGGTGCCGAGCACGGCGACCAGGCCGAAGAACACGAACACGGCCACTTCGCCGAATCCGCTGTAGCCGTAGGGCTTGCTGCCGCCGGTGTAGAACCAGGCGCCCGCCAGGCAGGCCGCGCCGATCAGCAGCAGCCACCAAGCGGTGGTGAACACGAGCACCAGCCCCAGGACCGCGCCGAGCGCCAGGCAGCAGATCGCGGCGGTCTTCACCGCGGTGGGGGAGGCCAGCCCGGAGCCGACCAACCGCAGCGGGCCGACGCGATCGTCGTCGGTGCCGCGCACGCCGTCGGAATAGTCGTTGGCGTAGTTCACCCCGAGGATCAGCGCCACCGAGAGCAGGAGCGCCACAACGGCTTTCCACCAGACGACGGCGTCGAGCGCGGCGGCGGCTCCGGTCCCCGCGATCACGGGGGCGATCGCGTTCGGCAGGGTGCGCGGCCGCGCGCCCTCGATCCATTGCGCTGCTGTTGCCATGCGGGCAGCCTAATGCGCAACGCCGATCGGCGAACCGGCCACTGCCGCTCACCTACGACGGCGGACGGCATGAGTGCACATCAGCGCGGCCTCGCCGCCGTGTAGGGCAGCTCCAGCCCGTCGGGCAGCTCCACCCCGTCGGGCGACAGGGCGCTCGTCGTCGGGCTGCTCGGCGAGATCGCCGCCGGACGCCGATTCGCCGCCGGACGCCGGTGTGGGCGCGCCTGCCGCCGCGCCGTGATCAGGTGGTGGACCGGGCCATCAGCAGTTCGCGCAGTCTGTGCCGGTTCGGCTTGCCCGGCCCGTGCAGTGGCAGTTCCTCGACGATGGCCAGTTCACGCGGGGCCGAGGTGGGATCGAGCTCGCGCTCCACGTGCACCCGCAGGTCTTCCAGTGTCGGCGTCGCGCCCGCGGCGGGCACGACAGCCACCGCGACCCGCTGGCCGAGCCGGTCGTCGGGCAGGCCGAGCACCGCGCACTCGCTGATCGACGGATGGGTGACGAGCACGTCCTCGACGACCTGCGGGATGACCAGCAGGCCGCCGGTGAGAATGGCCTCGTCGAGCCGGCCGGTCACCCGCAGCACGCCGTCGTCGAAACTGCCCGCGTCGTCGGTGCGGAACCAGCCGGGTTCGGCGAAGGCGGGGTGGTCGGGCCGGCCGCGGTAGCCGCGGGCGATCATCGGGCCACCGAGCACCACTCGGCCGTCGTCGATGCGGACCTGCACGCCCGTCAGCGGGATGCCGTCGTAGACGCAGCCGCCGCAGGTCTCGCTCATGCCGTAGGTGCGTACCGCGTTGATGCCCAGCGCTCGGGCACGCTCGTAGACCGGAGCGGGAGTGGCCGCGCCGCCGACGAGCACCGCGTCCAGCTCGGCGAGCGCCGCCGCGGCGGCGGGTTCGTCCAGGGCTTTGATCAGCTGGGTGGGCACCAGCGCGGTGTAGCGGCGCTCGCCGCGCATCCCGGAGATCGCGCCCACCAGCGCCTCGGGCAGGAAGCCGCCGGACACGTCGAGCACGGCGGGTTCGGTGCCGGCCAGGATGCTGCGCAACAGCACCTGCAGACCGGCGATGTGATGGCTGGGCAGTGCCAGCAGCCAGGTGCCCGGACCGCCGAGCCGCTCGTGTGTGGCGGTGCCGCTGGCCCGCAACGCCGACGCGCTGAGCATCGCGCCCTTGGGCACGCCGGTGGTGCCGGAGGTGGTGACCACCAGCGCGACGTCGTCGTCGATCGGCTCGCCCGGGCCGAGCGCGTCGGCGAGTCTGCGCGCTTCCCGGCGGTCGGAGGTGGGGATCGGCAGCCAGGCGGGGCCGTGCTCGCCTTCCAGCGCCGCCCGCAGATGCGGGAGCACATCGACGACGCCCGAGCCCGTGGGCATGGGCAGTGTTCGCAGGGTGTTGCTCACGACGCGACCTCGTTCCAGCTCATGGTTCGCTCGCAGCAGGGCCTCACGACAGGGATGGTGTCATGTCGGCGGGCCCGCACGCGGAACGGGTGGGCCTCGGGGACAGGGGATGCGCTGGGCCGGACATCGGGACTGCGATTCACTCGGCAGACGGGACTGGCGGGCCCCGGGCGTCGGCGGCCGGGGAGCCGCTACGGGTGTAATCGTCCCCGCCGGGTGGGCGAAAGGCAACTCGATGTCCGGGCCCCGGCCCGCCCGCCGGGCCGCGGTCAGTCCTGCGACCAGCGCGAATCCCGCCGAAGCGGATGCTCGGCCGGGATCTGGACCAGGACTATCGGCACCCCATCGGGGTCTTTGGTCCACATCTCGATCAGCCCCCACGGCTCCTGTTTCGGCGCGCGATCGATCACGATGCCCTTGGTCGCCAGTTCGGCCGCCGCGTCCTGAGCGTCGCGGACCTGCAACCACAGGGCGCCGTCGAAGGTGCTCGCCGCGCCGGAGCCGCCGTGGGCGGCCACCTCGATGAGCGACTGCCCGGCGAAGAACACCGTGCCGCCCGGGTACTCCCTGGCGACGGCCAAGCCGAGTCCGTCGCGGTAGAAGGCCAGGGTGGCCTGGTAGTCGCGCGGTCGCAGGATCACTCGGCTGCCGAGGATGTCCATGACGGGATGTCCCTTCTCAGAAGTACCACGGGTAGGGCGTCCAGTCGGGGGCGCGCTTCTCCAGGAAGGAGTCGCGGCCCTCGACGGCCTCGTCGGTCATGTACGCCATCCGGGTGGCTTCGCCGGCGAACAGCTGCTGGCCCACCAGGCCGTCGTCGAGCAGGTTGAACGCGTACTTGAGCATGCGCTGCGCCTGCGGCGACTTGCCGTTGATGTCGGCGGTCCACTCCAGCGCCTCGGTTTCGAGCCGATCGTGGTCGACCACCTTGTTCACCGCGCCCATCCGGTGCATCTCCTCGGCGGTGTAGGGGCGGCCGAGGAAGAAGATCTCGCGGGCGAACTTCTGGCCCACCATCTTGGCAAGGTAGGCGCTGCCGTAGCCGCCGTCGAAGCTGCCCACGTCGGCGTCGGTCTGCTTGAACCGGGCGTGCTCGCGGCTGGCCAGGGTCAGGTCGCACACCACGTGCAGGCTGTGCCCGCCGCCCGCCGCCCAGCCGTTGACCAGTGCGATCACCACCTTCGGCATGAACCGGATCAGCCGCTGCACCTCGAGGATGTGCAGTCGTCCCGCCCGCGCCGGGTCCACCGTCTCGGCGGTCTCGCCGTCGGCGTACTGGTAGCCGCTGCGCCCGCGGATGCGCTGGTCGCCGCCGGAGCAGAACGCCCAGCCGCCGTCCTTCGGGCTGGGGCCGTTGCCGGTGAGCAGCACCGCGCCGACGTCGGAGGTCATCCGCGCGTGGTCGAGCGCCCGGTAGAGCTCGTCGACGGTGTGCGGACGGAACGCGTTGCGCACCTCCGGCCGGTCGAACGCCACACGCACGGTGCCCTGCTCGATGTGCCGGTGGTAGGTGATGTCGGTCAGGTTCTCGAATCCGGGGACCGGTCGCCACAGCTTGGGATCGAAAGTCACGTCGGTGATTATCGCCCCGGCCCGATGTGACGCGGCTCGCGCCACGGTCACCGGCGGGACCGGCCCGCCGACTTGACGGTGTAAAGCCACGCGATACCGTGCAGGTATGAGCCAGGAAGTGACACCTGTTCCAGAAGACGCGGCGGCGGGGAGCGGTGTAGCCACGAGCACGCGCCGTATCGACACCAGCGCGATCGATCCGGACCGCTACGAATCGCACGGTGGATTCCCCAAGATCGCCCCCGCGTCGCCCGGCCCGGAGTTCGGCCCGTTCGTGGAAGCCATGCGGACGCTGCAAGACCTGGCTGTCTCCGCCGACGCCCCCGACGAGGTCTACGGCGCGGCCCTCGGCAAGGCGCGCGAGCTGATCGATCTGCTCGAGCCCTACCGGGCGCCGGAAGGGCGTTCGCCCGCGGGCCGCTCGGTCGAACTGCCCGGCCGCGGCAGTTTGCTGATGCTGCCGTGGACCGTGGTCGAAGCGGGCCCGGACGGCATCACCACCACCGGCGTGTTCCGCCGATACCACCTGGGCGGCAACGGCGCCGCGCACGGCGGCGTGCTGCCGCTGCTGTTCGACGATCTGTTCGGGATGATCGTGCACTACGCGGGCAGGCCGATCAGCCGGACGGCGTACCTGCACGTCAACTACCGCAAGGTGACTCCGCTCGAGACGCGGCTGACCGTCACCGGGCGCGCGGATCGCATCGAGGGCCGAAAGACCTTCGTCACCGCGGAATTGCGCGACGAACAGGGCGAAGTGCTCGCCGACGCCGAAGGATTGATGGTTCAGCTGCTGCCCTGGCAGCCCTGATCGGCCCGGCTGCGAGCCGATAGCCGGACTTCCGTAGCGTGCGCGGGCGCGCCTGTGCGTATAGTGGCGTGCGCTCGTTCATCGATATCTATTCGGAGGACCCTCAAAGTGGTTGCAGCACTGTCTGAATCCCTGCTCGACGACACGAAGCGCTCGGCCTTCCTTGCCGAAGCCAAGGAGGTTCTGGACGCTGAGGTGTCGGACAAGGGCGGCGCGTCGGGCCTGGCCGTCAAGGGCGGCTACGCGGCCGTGAACAAGATCGGCCCGTCGATCGTGCCGGACGCCCTGGAGTCGTTGGCGCCCAAGCTGCTCGAGCAGCTGCAGCCCTTCTGGGCCGAGTACCAGGCCGCAGGCGCCGGCACCTTCGCCGACCTGCTCGTCTCCAAGTCCGACGCGGTCGCCGAGTCGCTGCTGGCCGTGACCGACGCGCGCGCCGAGTCGTCCAGCCGTCCGGCCCTGCAGAAGGTCTACAACTCGCTGCGCTCCTCGGCGAAGAAGCACGTCATCGAGGCGCTGCCCCGGGTCGGCGACCTGGTGCAGAAGCACGCCAACTGAGCCGACGCTCGGTGAGCGAGGTGGCGACGCGACTCGCGTCGCCACCTCGACGCGTTTCTCGGCGGTATCGCACCGGAAGTACGCGTTGATCGGCTCCGGTGGTGACATGGGGCCCGGCTGTGATCAGGCCGACCGAGCCGGAAGCGTCCGCATCTGACAGGCTGGTGAGGTGAATCCGTCCACTGCGCAGGCCAGGGTTGTCGTCGACGAGTTGGTGCGCGGCGGCGTCCGTGACGTGGTGCTGTGCCCCGGCTCGCGCAATGCCCCGCTGGCCTTCGCGCTACAGGCCGCCGACGCGGCCGGGCGGCTGCGGCTGCACATGCGCATCGACGAACGCACCGCGGGATTCCTGGCGATCGGCCTGGCCGTGTCGGCGGGCGCGCCGGTCCCGGTGGTGATGACCTCGGGCACCGCGGTGGCCAATCTGGGACCGGCTGTGCTGGAAGCCAATTACGCGCGGGTCCCGCTGATCGTCCTGAGCGCCAACCGGCCCTACGAGATGCTCGGCACCGGGGCCAACCAGACCATCGAACAGCTCGGCCTGTTCGGCAGCCAGGTACGCGCGACGGTCAGCCTCGGCATCGCCGAAGCCGACGGCGCGGGTGCGGGCAGCTACGAACAGCAGAACAGTGTGTGGCGATCCTCGGTCTGCCGGGTGCTGGCGGCCGCTCGCGGAACCCGCTCGGGCAATGCCGGACCGGTGCACTTCGACATTCCGCTGCGCGAACCGCTGGTCCCCGATCTCGCCGCGGGCGAATCCGAGCCCGCGGGCCGCGCCGACGGCAAGCCGTGGACGGCCACCCAGTACGCGACGCTGGACGTGCCGCTCGAGATCGATCTGAGCATCGACACCGTGGTGGTCTCCGGTCACGGCGCGGGCCCGCGCCCCGAACTGGCGCAACTGCCCACCGTCGCCGAACCGACCGCCCCCATGCACGGCCCGGCCCTGCATCCGCTCGCGCTGCCGCTGCTGAACCCGCGCCAGGCGATCATCACCGGACGTCCGACCCTGCACCGCCAGGTGTCGCGACTGCTCGCCGATCCCGAAGTCACCGTCTACGCCCTGACCACCGGACCGCGCTGGCCCGATGTCTCCGGGAACGTGGTCGGCACCGGCACCCGCGCGGTGACCTCGGGCGCACCGCGCCCGGAATGGCTGCGGCACTGCGCCGACCTGAGCGTCACCGCCGAGCGGGCGGTGCGCACCGAGCTGGCCGGGCATCCCAAGCCCACCGGCCTGCATGTGGCTGCGGTGGTGATGGACGCGCTGCGTGAGGGCGATCAGTTGCTGCTCGGCGCATCGAATCCGGTGCGCGACGCCGCGCTGGTGTCCACGCCGCGCCCCGGCGTGCGGGTGCTGTCCAACCGGGGTGTGGCCGGCATCGACGGCACCGTCTCGACCGCTGTCGGCGCCGCTCTCGCACACGAAGGCCGCACCATCGCCCTGATCGGCGATCTCACCTTCCTGCACGACGCCTCCGGCCTGCTGATCGGCCGGGGTGAACCGCGCCCGGCCGATCTGACCATCGTGGTCGCCAACGACGACGGCGGCGGCATCTTCGAACTGCTCGAACAGGGCGACCCGCAGTACGCGGGCGTGTTCGAGCGAGTCTTCGGCACCCCGCACGGCATGGACCTCGCGGCACTCTGCGCGGCCTACCGCATCCCGCACCGCCAGGTCGACCCGGCCGAGCTGGCGGCCGAACTCACCGGCAACGCCCACGGCCTGCGCGTGCTCGAGGTCGCCACCGAGCGCTCCAGCCTGCGTGAACTGCACGCCACCGTACGCAGCAAGATCGCCCCCTGATCAAGATCGCCCCCGATTAGGGTCGGCTCGCCGACCGAGGGCGATCCCGCCCCGGGCCGGAGCGGGATCGTCCCCGGCGGAGTCAGCTCTCCTCGCGGTCCTCGTCGTCGATCGGTACGGCGATGAACTGCTCGGCCACATCGGCCGGGTCGGCGTCCCATCCGGCGCGCGGGTCTGCTTCGGGCGGCGAGTCCTGCGCGGTCACCTCGGGGTCGTCGGGCTCCTGGTAGTCCGCCGGTGTCGTCTGATCGACGAGATCGGTCTCGGACACCTCGTCCGCCGCGCCGAACGTGCTGTGATCGACCATCGTGCGCTCCTCTCCGCTCGTGCACATCGAGAATTGCTTCTCTCGATCATGCCCGAAGTCGGTGTTACCCGCTCCCGGTCGGTCGACGCGGCCGGGTGCCCACGGCACTTCCCGGCCCGGCCGATGTCGGCGGTCCGGGGGGCTGAAGCGGCGAGCCGCTGCCGAGCGATGATTTCCCGCTGCCGGCCTCGTCTGCATCGGTGAGCCCTGATGTCGACCCGTCCCTGTCCGGGAGGACCACATATGCAGACCCGTTTCGATCTCCAGCCCGCCACCAGCACCCTGGAGTCCGTGGTGGCCGCGATCCGCGACGACCAGCTCGACGCGCCCACCCCGTGTGCGGAGACGTCGGTGCGCACACTGCTTGTGCACGTCCTCGGTCTGGCCGAGGCATTCCGGCAGGCAGCCACCAAGGAATCCGTCGGCCGCTCGCAGGCCCCCGACCTCGCGGCACTGCCCGACCTGCCGTCGGACTGGCGGGCACGCATCGGCGAGCGGTTGCGGGCGCTGACCGAGGCATGGCAGGCACCGCAGGCGTGGGAGGGCGAGACCGAAGCCGGTGGCGTGCGCGAGGCAGCCCCCGTCATGGCCGCGATCGCGCTCGACGAACTGGTCGTCCACGGCTGGGATCTCGCTCGGGCGACCGGTCAATCGTTCCACTGTGCCGACGCCCACATCGAGGTGCTGCTCGAGATGCTGCGCGGCACTCCGCCCGAGGGCGTGCCCGGGCTGTTCGGCCCCTCTGTCGCGGTGTCGCACGATGCCCCGGCGCTGCACCGGGTACTCGGCCTCACCGGTCGCGACCCGGAGTGGGCCGGGTGAGGGTCCATCCCGGATGCCTCCGGGCTGCCGATGCCGCGCGCGAGTGGCCGACCGTTCCCGCGAGGGGCCATCACGAGCCGGTGAACACCCCTGCGCCGACCGCGGCGAGCGTCGCCTCGGCGGCCGCCAGCGCCGTCGCGTCGTCGATGGGATCTCCGCTGGCCAGCAGCCGGTAGTACAGCGGCGCGGCGACCGCGGAGAACACCGCACGCGGGTCGGTGCCGGCCGGTGCCTCCCCGCGCTCGACGGCATCGCTCACGCACGCTCCCCATTCCCGGAGGCGGACGTCGTAGAAGCGGTGCAGGGCGGTCTCGGCCTCGGGGTCGCAGGTGGCGGCGGCGATGACGGCGCGAAACAGCCTGCCCTGCCGCGGATCGGTGAGGGTGCGCGCGATCAGGCGCGCGTTCTCGGTGAGATCGCCGCGTAGCGAGCCGGTGTCCGCACGCGGCACCGACTGCTCGGCCATGTCCTCGAGCAGGTCGGCGACCACCGCGGTCGGGGTGCCCCAGCGGCGGTAGACGGTCGTCTTGCCAACCCCCGCTCGTGCGGCGACCTCGGTCAGATCCAGGCCGGAGAAGCCGCGTTCGGCCAGCAGATCCCCGGCCGCCCGCAGTACTTCGGCCCGCACCCGGGCGGTGCGGCCCCCTGGCCGCACCGAACCGGGGGAGCGTTCGTCCTCGGCCATAGCTCGTTCGGTCATAACGGGACTCCAGTTCCATTTATCGCCGCGAGGGCGTACAGTCGCCCTTGTTAACGGAACTATAATCCCTTTAGGAGGGATCATGGAGTATCGGCGACTGGGCGCCTCCGGACTCGAGGTGCCCGCTCTGAGCTTCGGCGCGGGTACCTTCGGCGGCCGCGGCGAGCTGTTCGGCGCGTGGGGCGATGTCGACGTGAAACAGGCCAAGCGCATGGTCGACATCTGCCTGGAGGCCGGGCTGACCATGTTCGACACCGCCGACGTCTACTCCGACGGCGCGTCCGAGGAGGTGCTGGGCGCGGCCGTCGCGGGCCGCAGGGACCGGCTGCTCATCTCAACCAAGGCGAGCTTGCCCACCGGCCCCGGCCCCAACGAGTCAGGTTCGGGCCGGGCCCGTCTGATCGCCGCCGTCGAGGGCTCGCTGCGCAGGCTCGGCGTCGACCACATCGACCTGTTCCAGCTGCACGCCTTCGACGCGCGCACCCCCGTCCCCGAAGTGCTGGCCACCCTCGGGGATCTGGTGCGCGCGGGCAAGATCCGTTATGTCGGCGCCTCCAACTTCGCCGGCTGGCAGCTCATGAAATCCCTTGCCGCCGCCGAGGAGTACGGGCTGCCGCGCTACGTGGCGCATCAGGTGTACTACTCGCTGGTCGGCCGGGACTACGAATGGGAACTCATGCCGCTCGGGCGCGATCAGGGCGTCGGCGCGGTGGTGTGGAGCCCGCTGGGCTGGGGGCGGCTCACCGGCAGGATCCGCCGGGGCACACCACTGCCCGCGGGCAGCAGGCTGCACAGCACCGCCGAGGCCGGGCCGCCCGTCGAGGACGACCTGCTCTACCGGGTGGTCGATGTCCTCGACGAGATCGCCGCCGAGACCGGCCGCACCGTCGCGCAGATCGCGCTCAACTGGCTGCTGACCCGCCCCACGGTCTCCTCCGTCCTCGTCGGCGCGCGCAACGAGGAGCAGTTGCGCCAGAATCTGGGTGCGGTCGGCTGGCGTCTGGACGACGAGCAGATCACCCGCCTGGACAAGGCGAGCGCCACCACACCGCCGTACCCCTACTACCCGTACTATCGGCTCCCGGATTTCACCCGGCTCAACCCGCCCGCGGCATGACGCCACTCAATACACGTCGCGGAGGTAGCGCTTGTCGGCGATGAGCTGTTTGCGAAAGGCGATCGCGCCCTGCTCGTCGAGCTTGCCGTGGATCCTGGCCAGCGCGAGCAGGGTGTCGTCCACATCCTTGGCCATCCGCGCGGCGTCACCGCAGACATAGAAGTACGCGCCGTCGCGCAGCCAGGACCACAGTTCCGCGCCGTGCTCGATCATCCGGTGCTGCACATAGACCCGCTCCCGCTGATCCCGGGAGAAGGCGAGGTCGAGACGGGTGAGGAAGCCGGTGCGGAACATGTCCTCGAGTTCGCCGCGGTAGTAGAAGTTCTGGGCGGCGTGCTGGTCACCGAAGAACAGCCAGTTGCGGCCGGTCGCGCCGAGTGCGCGGCGTTCGTGCAGGAACCCGCGGAACGGGGCGATGCCGGTGCCCGGCCCGACCATGATCATGGGCGCGGCGGGGTCCTGCGGCGGGCGGAAGTGCGGGGCGCGTTGCAGGAAGATCGGCACCTCGGTGCCCGCGCGGTCGGCCAGGAAGGTCGAGGACACCCCGCCGCGGCGATGATTCTCCCCGTAGCGCACCACACCGACGGTCAGCTGGACCTCGTGCGGATCGACCAGCGGGCTCGACGAGATCGAATACTGACGTGGCTGCAGCTTTTTCAGCGCGCCCAGCCATTCGATCAGATCCGCGTGCACCGGGAACTCGCGCAGCACATCCACCGCCTGCCGGTCCCACAGGAAACTCTCCAGCTCGTTGCGGTTGTCCCGGCGCAGCAGCTTGGCCAGCCGCTGACTCGGATTGTGCCCGGCCACGAAATCCAGCAGGCCGGGACTCACCCCGGTGATGTCGTAGTGGGTGCGCAATGCCTCGGCCAGCGGCATCTCGCGCTCGTCGATCGCCACGGCGCGCCGCCCGTCCAACCCGGTCACCGACAGCCACTCCCGGACCAGATCGGGACAGTTCGACGGCCGGACGCCCAGCGAATCGCCCGCCTCGTACGTCACGCCGAGCCCGCCCAGATCGAAGCCGAACCGCCTGACCTCCTTAGCCGAATCCGGATGCGTCAGCATCTCGTTGCGCACCAGCGGCGCGAGGACCGGCGCGTTCCGGGTGAACGGCGCGGCCTGCGGACCGGGCTCGGTGAGCAGCATGGTCGAGCCGCTGCCGCCATGAGCCGAGGCCGATACTCCGGCTGCCCCGGCGTTGCGCCCGGCCTGGAATGCGGTACCGCCGAGAGCAGTTCCGGCGGCCCCCCTGCCCCCGGAAGCGGGGACGTGCGTGGCACCGTTGAGGGGCGTGCCGCCGGGAGCGTCATCTCCCGGAGTCGTGCCGCGCGGATCGGCTCCGGTGGGAGTCGCCGCGCCGGTGGAACTTCCGGGGTCGCCCGGCGATCCGCGCAGTACGAGGACGATCTCGTCGAGCCAGGTCTCGGCACGTTCGTGGTGCTCGGGTTCGGAGTCGACCCGCTCCAGCAGTCGTTGTGCGCCGCGTCCGGCGAGCAGGGTGTCGATCTTGCGCCCATGCCCGCAGAAGTCGTCGTAGGACGAGTCGCCGAGAGCGAAGACCGCGTAGCGCAGGCCGGGAAAGCGGACGGCGGAGCCGGACAGGCGTTCCCAGAAGTCCGCGCCGTTGTCCGGCGGGCCGCCGTCGCCGAAGGTGCTGCTGATGATCAGCACATTCCCGGTGAGCGCGTCGAGCGCGCAGGAGTCCATATCCCACAGCCGGGGCGCGAACCCCTCGGCGGTCAGCCGCTCGGCGGTCTCGGCGGCGATCTCCTCGGCCGTGCCGGTCTGCGAGGCCCACAGCACGGTGACCGGCGTGGGCGGCGCGGCGGCGGGTTCGGCCCCCGACGCGGCCACGGTTTCCCCGCCGGCCATGGGCTCGGCTACGGCGAGGCCGCGCGAGTACATGCCGGCCAGCAGCCCGTCGACCCACACCCGCCGCGATCCGGAGATCGGCGCGGATTCCGGCAGCACAGGCTGTCCGGTGACCGGGATCGTCTGCAACGCGGCCAGAAACCCGCCCAGATACACGCGCTCGAGTTCGGACAGCGTCGGCGCGGCCGCGGTGTCCACACCCAGCACGGCTGCCAACGGGTGCGGTCCGGCCGCGCCGGAGCCACCGTCGTGATCCGCGATACCTCGCTGTGCCGGTGCCCACTGCCCCGCTCCCGCCGGAACCGACTCCGTTCGGGCGCCCACATCGGCCCGCGCCCCACCCGGCGCGCTCGGCACTGTGCCGGACAGCGTCGCGCCCGTCTGCCCACTCAGCCCGTCACCGGCACGCGGCATCGGCGCGACCCGGCGCAGCGAGACCGCGCACTGCTTGAACTCCGGCTGCAGCGACTGCGGGTCGACCGCGTCGTTGGTCACCGCGTTGATGGTCAGGTACTCGCCCTGCTCGTCGTTCCAGTGGAAGGGCGCGAAACAGTCCCCCGGCCGTACCCGGTCGCTGATCCGCATCGGAAGCACCGCCCGGCCGCGGCGGGAGGCGATCTCGAGGTGGTCCCCGGCGCGCACCTCGAGCCGTTCGGCGTCCTCGGGATGCACCTCCACGAACGGCCCCGCGTCGAGCCGGGTGAGTTTCGCGACACGGCCGGTCTTGGTCATGGTGTGCCACTGGTGTTGGAGGCGGCCGGTGTTGAGCACGAAGGGGTAGTCGTCGTCGGGCAGTTCGGCCGGTTCCATGTGCGGTCGGGCGAAGAACTGGGCGCGCCTGCTCGGGGTGGCGAAAGCCAGCGCGGGGCGGTGCCCGTCGGCGTCGGTGAACAGTTCCTGGCTGACGCCGTCGTTGCGATAGCGCAGCGGGTTGCGCCGCTGCGCCGGGTCGGGGCACGGCCACTGCATCGGGCCGTCGGCCAGCGCGTCGTAGCTCATGCCGCGCAGGTCGTAGCCGGTGGCCGGATTGGCGAAGGAGACGATCTCGTCGAAGATCTCGGCACCGGAGGCGTAGTCGAAGCCGGGGAAACCCATCGCGGTGGCGATCTGGGCGATCAGCTGCCAGTCCGGACGAGCCTCGCCCACCGGGTCCACGCAGCGCCGCATCAAGGTGACATTGCGCTCGGAGTTGACCATCACCGCGTCGGATTCGGCCCACAGTGTGGCGGGCAGCAGCAGGTCGGCGTAGGAGTTGGTGGCGGTGTCGGTGTAGACATCCTGGACGATCACCAGTTCGGCGGCTTCCAGACCGGCGATCACCGTCTTGCGGTTGGCCACCGAGGCCACCGGATTGGTGCAGATGATCCAGGCCGCCTTGATCTCGCCCTCGGCCATGCCCCGGAACATCTCGATGGTGCCCGGTCCGGCCTCGGTGCGCAGCGCGCCCGGCTCGAGCCCCCACGCGGTCTCCACGAAGGTCCGATCCGTCGCCGAGAGCACCGAGCGCTGGCCGGGCAGCCCCGGCCCCATGTAACCCATCTCCCGCCCGCCCATCGCATTGGGCTGGCCGGTCAGCGAGAACGGCCCCGACCCGGTCCGGCAGATCGCCCCGGTCGCCAGATGCAGGTTGCAGATCGCGTTGGTGCTCCAGGTGCCATGGGTGGACTGGTTGAGCCCCATCGTCCACAGCGTCATCCATTCGCCCGCTTCGCCGATCCAACGTGCCGCGGTGCGGATGTCGTCCTCGGCCAGCCCGGTGATCCCGGCGACCACCTCGGGCGGGTAATCGGCCAGGAACTCCGGCATCGGCTCCCAGCCCTCGGTGTGCTCGGCGATGAACCGCTCGTCGATCGCGCCCTCGGCGACCAGCAGATGCAGCAGACCGTTCAGCAGGGCGAGGTCGGTGCCAGGACGCAGTTGCAGGAACAGGTCGGCCCTGGCGGCGGTATCGGTGCGGCGCGGGTCGGCCACGATCAGCTTCGCACCCGCCTTCAACCGATCGGCCATGCGCAGGAACAGGATCGGATGGCAGTCGGCCATGTTCGCGCCGATGACGAAGAACACATCGGCGTGATCGAGATCGTCGTAGGAGCCGGGCGGGCCGTCCGCGCCGAGGGACTGCTTGTAGCCGGTTCCGGCGCTCGCCATGCACAGCCGCGAATTGGCCTCGATGTGCTTGGTACGCACGAATCCCTTGGCCAGTTTGGTCGCCAGGTACTGCGCCTCCAGCGACATCTGCCCCGAGACGTAGAGCGCGATCGCGTCCGGCCCGTGCTCGTCCAGGACCGCCCGCAACCGATCGGCGGCCTCGCGCACCGCCTCGTCGACCGGGATCGGAACCGGCATCTGGTCGCGTTGCGGGCGGCGGTAGGCCGATTCCATCCGACCCGGCGCCCGGGTGAGCTCGAGGTGGGTGGCGCCCTTGGTGCACAGCCGGCCCGCGTTGGCGGGATGCAGCTTGTCCCCGGCGACCTTGGCGATCACCGGGGCGCCGGTGGCACCGGGTGCGGTCTGCACAGTGATTCCGCACCCCACGCCACAGTACGAGCACGCCGTGCGGGCGGTACCCGGTGTGGGGTCGATGGATGCGTCCGACATGCCCTCGATCATGCGGACCCTCGATTGCGCCGGATTTACCCCGCGTTAGCGACAGATGACAATCCACCTCACCGCCCCGGATCGCGGCTGTGAGGTGTGTCCGGAATCACGCGCCCGGCCGGACATCGGAGCCGGAGCCGGGGTGCGGAACGGCGCGGGGAGCGCGGGCAGGTCAGCCGAGCTTGTAACCCCGGTGCAGAGCGACGACACCGCCGCTGAGATTGCGCCACTTGACCTGCGACCAGCCCGCTTCGGCCATCCGCATGGCGAACTGACGCTGATTCGGCCAAGCCCGGATGGACTCGGCCAGATAGACGTAGGCGTCCGGATTGCTGCTGACCGCACGCGCCACCCGGGGCAGCGCCTTCATCAGGTACTCCATGTAGAGAGTGCGGAACACCGGAACGACCGGCGTGGAGAACTCGGCGATCACCAGCCGCCCGCCGGGCTTGGTCACCCGCAGCATCTCCCGCATCGCCAGATCCGGGTCCGAGACATTGCGCAGGCCGTAGGAGATGGCGACCGCGTCGAAGGATCCGTCGGCGAACGGCAGCGCCATCGCGTCACCCGCCACCATCGGCACCGGACGGAAGCTGCCCGCCGCGAGCATGCCCTTGGAGAAGTCCGTCGCCACGCACCACGCGCCCGACTTGGCGAATTCGACGGTCGAGACCCCGGTGCCCGCCGCGAGATCCAGCACCCGCTCGCCGGGCCGCAGGTCGAGCGCCTTGCGGGTCGCCCACCGCCAGTAACGATCCTGGCCCACCGAGATCACCGTGTTGGTGAGGTCGTAGCGCTTGGCGACACCGTCGAACATCGTCGCGACTTCGTGCGGTTGCTTGTCCAGCGAGGCCCGGAACGACTCGCGCTGCTGCTCTGTCTTCGCCACGCCTCGACCCTAGTTCGGTACAGCGGGATTCGTCTCGCCGGGTGCGGCTTCGCCCCGGACGAGCCGGCGGCCGGGTCAGGCGGTGTGCCAACGGCGGCTGTCGACGCCGGTGACCTCCGCGTAGTGGCCCATCAGTTCGGCGCAGACCGCGGGCCAGGTGCGCCGCAGCACCGATGTGCGGGCTGCCGCGCCGAAGCGCCTGCGCAGAGACCGATCGTGCAGGGCCGAGACCGCGCTCGGCAGCAGCTCTTCGAACCTGTCCACGGGCAGCAGATAGCCGTTGCGGCAGTGCGAGATCAGGTCGCGCGGGCCGCCCGCGTCCGGTCCGATCACCGGGATGCCCGCCGCCAGCGCTTCCTGGACGCCCTGGCAGAAGGTCTCGTGCTCGCCCGGATGCACCATCACGTCCAGGCTCGCGTACGCCTCGGCGAGGTCGTGACCGCCCAGTTCACCGGTGAACACCGCGCCGGGCAGCACCCGGCCCAGCCGGTCGCGCTCGGGACCGCCACCGACCACGACCAGGCGGATCCGCGGATCTCCGGCCAGCACCGCCAGTCGTTCCACGTGCTTCTCCGGCGCCAGCCGCCCGACGAACCCGACCACCAGCCGGTCCTGTCCCCGCAGCCACCGCTCCCGCAGCGCGGCACTGCGCGCCGACGGCGTGAAACGGCCGATGTCCACGCCTCGGCCCCAGCGATGCACCCGGGGGATGCCATGCGCGGCCAGATCGGCCGCCGCCGCGCTGGACGGGGCGAGCGTGCGGGTCGCGCGCAGGTGGATGCGGCGGGTCCACGCCCACGCGGCCCTGCTCGCCGGTGCGAGACCGTAGCTGCGCGCGAACCCGGCGACATCGGTCTGATACACCGCCACCGTAGGTAGATCCAGCCGCAGCGCCGCGGACAGCCCGCCCGCGCCGAGCAGGAACGGTGAGGCCAGATGCACCACATCGGCGTCGAAATCGGCCAGCAGGTGAGTGATCCTCGGCTGCGGCAGCCCCACGGGCAGCGAGCTGATCTTCGGCGCCATCACCGCGGGCACCCGGTACACCGGCACTCGCCCGTGTTCCCGCGGCGCCGCGGGCTGCCCACCGGGAGTGTCGGGCGCGATCACCAGCGCCTCGTGGCCGTGCCTGCCCAGATGATCGAGCACCTGGAGCACCGAATTCACGACGCCGTTCATGTTCGGCAGGAACGACTCCGAAACAATGGCTACGCGCACCCTGCCAGGCTGCCGGATCCGCGCCGCCTGCGCCTCACAGCGACATGACCGGCGCGCGAAGTTCCGGCGAACTCCTGTTCTCCTCACCCGCCTCCGGGAGCTCCGGGTTCGCGCCGGCCCGCACGCACCAGCAGCCACCACACCGGCAGCGCCAGCAACCAGGTGACCACGATGACCGACAGCGCGGGAACGACGGCGACCCGAGCATCGCGGCCGGCGACCCGGACCAGATCGGGATCGCTGCGACTGTATTCGACCTTGATGCGCTCGCCCGCGGTGAGATTGGTCGGATAGAGGATGCCGACCTTCGGATTGTGGGTCACGCCGTCCGGGGTGACGTAGACGACCGCCGAACGCAACCGGCCCGCCGAGAGCACTTCGCCGGTCGCCACGACCTTGTCCGACGAGATCAGGTGATCATTGCGCCACGCCGCGAACACCAGCAACACCATGAGCACACTGACCGCCGTCGCCGCGACGAGCACCCCGGTGCGCCATCGCCGCAGCCGGGTCGTCCGCCTTTCGGACTGGCTGGTTTCCGACACGGCCACAGGCTACCGAGGAACTCCGCTAGCGTGACCGCCATGTCCCGAAAAATCCGCTTCACCGTGCCGTACAACGTTCCGGTCGATGATCTGCACCGGGCCTTCACCAACGGCGACGCCTGGCGCACCCGATTCGCCGAAGCCACCACCGCGACCCTGGACGTGACGCACCCCGACGGACCGGGCACCGCCCGCATCCACATGACCGAACGGGCCCGCAAGGACAAGATCCCCGCCCTCGTCGGCAAAGTGCTCTCCGGCGAACTCGTCTTCGAGCGCACCGACAACTGGCGGCCGCTGTCCGGCGAGACAGCCGAGGGCGACTTCCGGGTGGCCACCACCGGCATCACCGCCGCCATGACCGGCAGCCATCGCCTGCGCCCCACCGCCGAGGGCAGTGAGCTCGAGGTCACCGGGACGCTGGAGGTGAAGGTGCCGCTGGTCGGGCGGGCCATCGAACCACTCGCCGAACAACTGCTGCACCGGGTGCTGAACAGCGAGCGCCACTTCTTCGAACAGTGGTGCACGCAACGCTCGCCGTCCTGACCCGTTCGTCGCCGACGGGCAGCCACCACGCGCTGCCTGCCCGATACCCCGGCCGGCTCGACACCCGGCCGCGGCATCGGGAAGCAACCAGCACGTCGACCGCGGGCCCGGTTGCGCCGACACAGCTGGTCGCGAACCCGCGGCGCCGCCCGCCCGTGCGCCTCGACGGCCTGGTCTCGCGACCGGCCCGGATATCTCCGTCTCGTCCTCGCCGCTGCGGATCGGCAATCGCACGCCGGTGGCGCGGGCCGAGAGCGCCGGTCCGCGGCTCCTCGGGCGATTGTCCGGCCCGGCCGGCGGTTCAGCTGAACGGCACCAGATCGTCCGCGCGCATGGACAACCGGCCCGCGGCGCGCCAGGCCCGTGCGGTCAGATCCACGTCCTCGTCGGTGACGAGATTGCCCATCACCCGAACCGCCGTGCGCTGCAGATACTTCGAGCGCATGACCGGCGGCCCGCCGGTGGGCACCATGCGCGGATGGGTCGCCAGCCCGGCGATCCGCCGCGCCACCGAGAAGGTGCGGCCGTAGCGTTCGCGCAGCAGATCCGGCCACAGCGCCGTGAAGTCGAGCGTGGCGAAATCCTCGGAGTCCAGGATTCGGCCGAGCATGTGCCCGCCCTCGAGCCCGTAATCGATGCCCTCGCCGTTGAGCGGGTTCACACAGCCCGCCGCGTCGCCGACCAGAACCCAGTTGCGCCCGGCCACATTCGACACCGCGCCGCCCATCGGCAGCAGCGCCGAGGCCACCGCCCGCAGTTCGCCCTCGAAACCCCACTCCTGGAAGCGTTGCGAAGTGTAATGGCGCAGCAGGGGTTTGAGCGCCACGTGCGAGGGCCGCCGCTCGGTCGCCAGCGATCCGACGCCGATGTTGACCTCGCCGTTGCCCAGCGGGAACACCCAGCCGTAGCCGGGCACCAGCTCCCCGTCGGCATCGCGCAGTTCCAGATGCGAAGTGATCCACTGGTCGTCGCTGCGTGAGGAGCGGATGTAGGCGCGCGCGGCGGTGCCGTAGGCGAACCGGCGATGCCAGGTCCGGCCGAGTTGCTTGCCGATGGGCGAGCGCACCCCGTCGGCCACCACCAGGATGTCGCAGGCGACGGTGACGGTCCGCTCCCCGATGGTGAACCGCACCGCGCTCACCCGATCGCCCTCGCGGACCACGTCGACGGCCTTGGCGCCCTCGACCATCAGCGCGCCGGACTTCACCGCGGTCTCGCGCAGCTTGTCGTCGAGTTCGGTTCGGGGGACGGCACTTCCGTAGGAGGGAAACGACCCGCCCGGCCAGGGCAACAGCGCCTCGCGGCCGAAGCCGGTCATCCGCAGGCCGTGGTTGACGGTGTGCGCGCGCAGCCAGCCGCCGAGACCGAGCAACTCCAATTCCTTGGTGGCGCGCGGCGTCAGACCGTCACCGCAGGTCTTGTCCCTGGGGAACACGGCGGCGTCGGTCAGCGCGACATCACGGCCCGCGCGCGCCGCCCACGTCGCGGCCGCCGATCCGGCCGGACCCGCACCGACCACGAGCACCTCCACGTGATCGGGCAGGACACGACCGGGCATGACATCGGCTGAACCCATGAGATCCATACTGGCACGCCGCACGATCTGGCCTGCGCGGCGTGTGGAAAAGTGTGCGATAAGCCGCCGAATGGCGGTGTTCATGGGCCGCGCGGCGGGGACACGCTAGGTTCTCTACCCGTGGGGTCGGACGCGGCGCTGGGAGACGAGATGAGCACATCGGCAGTGAGCGGCTCGAAGAGTGCCTCGAGCACGGTGGTCGCCGGAGTGGAACTCGGTGACGCTGAGCTCGCCGCGACCGTGGGCAACGGCCTCGAAGAGGTCGAGAAGCTGCTGATCGCCGAGCTCTCCGACGGCGCGGATTTCCTCCAGGAGGCGGCACTGCACCTGGCCAAGGCGGGTGGCAAGCGGTTCCGTCCGCTGTTCACCATCCTCACCGGTCAGCTCGGCCCTCGCCCCACCGATCCGGCGCTGGTCACCGCGGGCACCGTCGTGGAACTGGTGCACCTGGCCACCCTCTACCACGACGACGTGATGGACGAGGCCACCATGCGCCGCGGCGCACCGAGCGTGAACTCCCGCTGGGGCAACAACATCGCCATCCTGGCCGGGGACTACCTGTTCGCGCACGCCTCCCGGCTCACCTCGACGCTGGGCCCGGACGCGGTGCGCATCATCGCCGAGACCTTCGCCGAACTGGTCACCGGCCAGATGCGCGAGACCATGGGCGCGCGCGAGACCCAGGACCCCATCGAGCACTACCTGCGGGTGGTGTGGGAGAAGACCGGTTCACTGATCGCCGCCGCCGGCCGCTTCGGCGGCACCTTCTCCGGCGCCGACGCCGGACACGTCGAGCGTCTGGCCCGCCTCGGTGACGTGGTCGGCACCGCCTTTCAGATCGCCGACGACATCATCGACATCTCCTCGGCCTCCGAGCAGTCCGGCAAGACCCCGGGCACCGACCTGCGCGAGGGCGTGCACACCTTGCCGGTGCTCTACGCGCTGCGCGAGGAAGGCCCCGAGGCCGACCGGCTGCGCGAGCTGCTGGCCGTGCCGCCCGAGACCGACGAGGCCGTGGCGGAGGCCATCGATCTGCTCGCCCGTTCGCGCGGGATGGCGCTGGCCAAGGAGAAGCTGCGCGACTACGCCGAGCAGGCCTACACCGAACTGGCCGCACTGCCCGCCGGTCCGGCCAACGACGCGCTCGAACAGCTCGTGCGCTACACCATCGAACGGGTCGGCTGAGCGGCCTCCCACCGGCCCGGCCGCACGTTTGCCCGCCCGTCGCGGTGATCGCACGCCGTTGTCCGCCGAGGCGAGGCGATCCTGCCGTGACCAGCGAACACCGACGAGTCCCGCGCGCGGCGGCGCGGAACTCCGGCACGTCGGCGATCGTTTCCACCGTGTCGGCCGAGATACCGGCGAAGTGAAGAACGGGGGACTGGCAGGAGGCACATGCACGGGCGCGGATTCGCGAACGATCTGAAG
Organism: Nocardia higoensis; assembly: GCF_015477835.1. Classification (NCBI taxonomy): domain Bacteria; kingdom Bacillati; phylum Actinomycetota; class Actinomycetes; order Mycobacteriales; family Nocardiaceae; genus Nocardia; species Nocardia higoensis. The sequence continues at coordinate 264,570 of NZ_JADLQN010000005.1, forward strand.
ACGTTCGGCCTGATGGCGGGGCTGTCGACGCTGATCGTTGTCGCCGGAGCCATGTTCGGCGACACCAGGATCCTGATCTTCGCCGTCGGGCTCGCCGTGGCGGTGAACGGCTGGGCGTACTTCAACAGCGACAAGCTCGCGCTGAAGGCCATGCGGGCCATCCCGGTCAGCGAGCTGGAAGCACCGGTGATGTACCGGATCGTGCGAGAGCTGGCGACCACCGCGCGCCGCCCGATGCCCCGGCTCTACATCAGCCCCACCAATGCCCCCAACGCCTTCGCCACCGGTCGCAGCCCGAGGCACGCGGCGGTCTGCTGCACCAGCGGCATCCTGCGCATCCTCGACGAACGCGAGCTGCGCGCGGTGCTCGGCCACGAACTCTCCCACGTCTACAACCGCGACATCCTGATCTCCTCGGTCGCGGGCGCGCTGGCCGCCGTCGTCTCCGGTTTGGCGAACATGGCGTTCTTCGCCGGTGTGTTCGGCGGCAACAACAGCGGCGACGGCCAAGGCGGCAATGTCGTGGGTGTGCTGCTCGTCTCACTGCTGGGCCCGGTCGCCGCCACCCTGGTGAAGCTGGCGGTCTCGCGCTCACGCGAGTACGAGGCCGATCAGTCCGGCGCGGAGCTCACCGGCGACCCGCTGGCGCTGGCCTCGGCCCTGCGCAAGCTCGAACGCGGCGTGCAGGCCGCTCCGCTGCCGCCGGAACCGCAGCTGGCCGCGCAGTCGCACATGATGATCGCCAATCCGTTCCGCGCCGGCGAACGCGCCGCCCGGCTGTTCGCCACCCACCCGCCGATGGCCGAGCGGATCGCGCGGCTGGAGGCACTGGCGGGCGACGGCCGCGATCCCTATCGCAACGACTACTACCGCTGAGCGCGGGATCGCGAGTTTCGGTCGCCTCGGGCCCCGGTCGTCTTCCCGCGGGACCTAGCGGTAGTTGACGAACTGCAGGGCGATGCCGAAGTCCTCGCCCTTGAGCAGCGCGATGACCGCCTGCAGGTCGTCGCGCTTCTTGCTGCTGACCCGCAGTTCGTCGCCCTGGATCTGCGCCTTGACGCCCTTGGGCCCCTCGTCGCGGATCTTCTTGGAGATCTTCTTCGCGTGCTCGGTGTCGATGCCCTGCACGAGTGTGCCGGTGATCTTGTAGGTCTTGCCGGAGGCCGCGGGCTCGCCCGCGTCGAACGCCTTGAGCGAGATGTCGCGGCGGATCAGCTTCTCCTTGAAGACCTCGAGCGCCGCCTTCACACGCTCCTCGGCCTCGGCGGTCAGGACGATCTTGTCCTCGCCGGACCACTCGATCGTCGCGCCGGTGCCACGGAAGTCGTAGCGGGTGCTCAGCTCCTTCTCCGCCTGATGCAGGGCGTTGTCGACCTCCTGCCGATCGACCTTGCTCACGACATCGAATGACGAATCGGCCACACTGCGCTCCTGTTCCTCATGGATCCGACGACTCCGCACACCACCGGGCACACCGGGGCCGGGAGTACGGGCGACGTCGGCACACTACCCCGGAAAGTGCTACCCCCCGAAAAGCGACACCTGCTCCGTCCGCACGGCGTTGGCCAGCCGGTTTGCATTCTGGACGGGGGTTCGTTGTATTCTGCTCCACGCACCGGCAACGGTGGCACGGCAGGTTGCCCGAGCGGCCAATGGGAGCAGACTGTAAATCTGTCGGTGAAAGCCTACGTAGGTTCGAATCCTACACCTGCCACAAGATCGGCAGAGAGCCCCGCAAGCGAGAAATCGCTTGCGGGGCTCTTCTGATTTTCGGGCTCTCGGCAGGTGTGATTCCGGGACCTCACCGAGGCTCTCGTCGCAGGCCGGGTCTGATCGGCTGCCATCGCGCCCGACGAGGTGATCGCGTCCTTCGCCCCGGGGGCGGGGACGCCGGACATCTCGAACGGCCGATGAGAGCAGCCGAACGCCCCGTTCGAGACCCTTCTCGATGCTGCCGAAAAGTCTGTCTGACCAGCCGATTTGTAACTCGACGTAGCGTGTGTGTAATCTCTTTCAAGACGTCGCCGCCCCGGAGTCGCGAAGAGGGACAACGGAGCGAGTGTAGTCATGCCCCCTTAGCTCAGTCGGCAGAGCGTTTCCATGGTAAGGAAAAGGTCAACGGTTCGATTCCGTTAGGGGGCTCGCCGGATTGCCGGTGGTGTCCGACTCGGCAACCTCGCCGCGGCGTCGCCGACGGCAGACCGCGCACAAGGCGGTGTAGCTCAGGCGGTAGAGCAAACGACTCATAATCGTTGTGTCGCCGGTTCGAGTCCGGCCATCGCTACCCATACTGATTATTCAGGTCGACCCGGAAAGAAGGCATAGTCGTGGCCGCGAAGTCCACCGATGTCCGGCCAAAGATCACCTTGGCCTGCGAGCAGTGCAAGCACCGCAACTACATCACCAAGAAGAACCGGCGTAACGACCCGGATCGGCTGGAACTGAAGAAGTTCTGCCCGAACTGCGGCACGCATCGCGCGCATCGCGAATCCCGCTGACTTCTCACGCGTGACATCCTCCGCGTGAAACGCCAAGGGCCGGACGGAATCGTCCGGCCCTTAGCGCTGTCTGCGGTAGGGTACGACAAAGGTGAACGCCCCCGCCGACCCCCGGCTGCGGGGTCAGATAGGTACAGTCCCCACGTGACTACGAACACCGGAACACAGCAAGCGGTCCAGGTGAACGAAGAAGTCTTCGACGCCGCGGCACACGCGGCGGCCATGGTCGGTCACCACTATCGCGTCGACGACTACTACGAAGTCGGTCGCGAGAAGGTCCGGGAGTACGCCCGGTCCGTGCAGGACTACCACCCGGTGCACTGGGACGAGAGCGTCGCGCAGGAGTACGGCTACGACAGCCTGGTCGCCCCGCTCACCTTCGTCTCCCTGGTCGGCATCCTGGCCCAGCGCAAGCTGTTCGAGACGGTCGTCACCGGCTACGACCTGAGCCAGATCATGCAGACCGACCAGATCCTGGAATTCCATCGCCCGGTCCGGGTCGGCGACCAGCTCACCTGCGATGTGTACCTGCACTCGTTCCGGCAGGCGTTCGGCGGCGACATCATCGTCACCAAGAACATCGTGACCGCGCAGAACGACGAACTGGTGCTCACCACCTACACCACGCTCGTCGGCCGCAGCGGTGCCGATATCGACCCGAACCTGCAGCACGCGGTGCGCAACGTGCTCATGCACGGCATCGGTCCCGAGGAGCCCGAGCACCACCCGCGCGCCGATCACCTGCTGGGCCAGGTGGCGAGCGCTTCCCCGGTCCCCGTCGGCACCCTGCCCGAGCCGTTCGTCAGCGAGCGCGCCCGCGCCTTCGACCACGTCGCCGTCGGCGACGAACTGCCCGTCCGCACGGTGCGGCTGACCCGCGGCGATCTGGTCAACTACGCCGGAGTGTCCGGCGATGCCAACCCGATCCACTGGAGCGACGATGTCGTCAAGCTGGTCGGCCTCGACGACGTGGTCGCCCACGGCATGCTGACCATGGGCCTCGGCGGCGGCTTCATCAGCTCCTGGCTGGGTGATCCCGGCGCGGTCAAGGAGTACAACGTGCGCTTCACCAGCCCGGTGTTCGTGCCCGCCGATTCCGCCGCCGAGATCGAGTACGCCGGCAAGGTGAAGTCGATGGATCCCGAGACCCGCACCGCCGTGATCGCCGTCGTCGCCAAGTCCGCGGGCAGGAAGATCTTCGGCCGCGCGACCGCGACAGTGCAGCTGTCCTGAATACCGGCTGACCTGCCGCACCGGGCCGGATTGGCTATTGCGCGGGTCGGTAAGTACACTCGGGAGCCTGGGGTCACCAGCCGCTGCGCGCTGCTCTGTGGGGCTGGTTCCTGCGGGAGCCGGCAACGCCGACGCGGCGCGCGTCCTGTGTAAGGTGCGTAAGGTGCCCCCGGACCGGAGTCGGGAACGCTTCGACGCCGGTACAACTGAATATCGAACGGTGGTTGGACAGCTGTTCCACACGGTCCAACCGAAGGGGCGTAGCTCAACTGGCAGAGCAGCGGTCTCCAAAACCGCAGGTTGCAGGTTCAAGTCCTGTCGCCCCTGCCCTTTTGCCAGCGACGAGAGAGGATCGACGTGAGCGACGAGCGGGACACTCGCCACGGCGCGCATGCGGCCGACAATGGCGATGGCACCGCCGAGGTGAACCGGCCGAGCGGCAAGCGTTCGGCCCGGCGGACCCGCTCCGGCTCGTCCTCCTCGGTCGAAACCGGTGCGATCGCCACGATCGACCGGTCGTCGAACAAGGCGAACAAGTCTGCCGGCAAGGCCACACGCGAAGGAACGGGTAACCCGTTCAAGCGGCTGATGAAGTTCCTGCGAGAGGTCATCGCGGAACTGCGCAAGGTGATCTGGCCGAACCGGAAGCAGATGGTCACCTATACGAGCGTTGTTCTGGTGTTCGTGGTCTTCATGGTCGCGTTCATCAGCGGGTTGGATCTGGCGTTCATCAAGGGTGTCAACTGGCTGTTCGGCTGACGCCGAGCTGTTCGGCCGACGCCGAGGCTGTTCGGCCGACGCTGACGCCGTAGCCGATCCCCGGGGCGGACCGGCGGAGAGATCTCCGTCGCGCCCGGCCCGGCACGCAGAGGATGTACGTGACGACACAGGAAGCGAGTGCCCCAGTGAGCACCCCGGAGAACGACACCAACGCCGAGTTCCCGGTCGACGACGTGGTGGCCGAGCAGGCCCGCGACGAGGTGGACGACGCGGCGCCCGCCGAGGAGCCTGTGGCCGAAGACGACGCTGTGGCCGAAGCCGCCCCCGAGGAGCCGGCCGATCCCGTCGCCGCGATGAAGGCCGCGCTGCGCCGCGCCCAGGGCGACTGGTATGTCATCCACTCCTACGCCGGCTACGAGAACAAGGTGAAGGCCAACCTCGAGACCCGCGTGCAGAACCTGGACCTCGAGGACTACATCTTCCAGGTCGAGGTGCCGACCGAAGAGGTCACCGAGATCAAGAACGGCCAGCGCAAGAACGTCAACCGCAAGGTGCTGCCCGGCTACATCCTGGTGCGCATGGAGCTCAACGACGAGTCCTGGGGCGCGGTGCGCAACACCCCCGGTGTCACCGGCTTCGTCGGCGCCACCTCCCGGCCCTCGCCGCTGTCCATCGACGACGTGGTGAAGTTCCTGGTGCCCGCCTCGCAGCGGAAGAAGGCGCCCGCCGCCGCTGCCGCGAGCGCCGAGTCCGCCGCGGGCGCCGAGGCGGCGCCGAAGCCGGTCATCGAGGTCGACTTCGAGGTCGGCGAGTCGGTGACGGTGATGGACGGCCCGTTCGCGACGCTGCCCGCCAGCATTTCCGAGGTCAACGCCGAGCAGCAGAAGCTGAAGGTGCTCGTGTCGATCTTCGGCCGCGAGACCCCGGTCGAGCTGGCCTTCACCCAGGTCGCGAAGATCTAGTTGCTTCCGTCGCGGCCCTGGCGGTCGGCGACGGGATGGTTCGGGCCCGCGCCGCGGGTTCGACTTCCGCGAGGCTTGCACACAGCAAGGACACCAACACCTAGGAAAGAAAGATGCCCCCCAAGAAGAAGAAGCTCGCCGGGATCATCAAGCTTCAGATCCAGGCCGGTCAGGCGAACCCGGCTCCGCCGGTGGGCCCCGCTCTCGGTCAGCACGGCGTCAACATCATGGAGTTCTGCAAGGCGTACAACGCCGCGACCGAGTCGCAGCGTGGCAACGTCATCCCGGTCGAGATCTCGGTGTACGAGGACCGGTCCTTCGACTTCAAGCTGAAGACCCCGCCGGCCGCCAGGCTGCTGCTCAAGGCCGCGGGCGTGCAGAAGGGCTCGGCCGAGCCGCACCGCAACAAGGTCGCCTCGGTGACCATGGACCAGGTGCGCGAGATCGCCAAGACCAAGATGGAAGATCTCAACGCCAACGACATCGATCAGGCCGCGAAGATCATCGCCGGTACCGCTCGCTCGATGGGCATCACTGTCGAGGCGTGAGCCTCGGCACGAACCCGTCGGGCTGGAACGCCGCCCGGCAAGACACGGTGGGAGGGTCGGCCAGACCCGTGAACCACTTCTGAACCACGAAGGACAGACAATCATGGCAAAACGAAGCAAGGCGTACCTCGCCGCGGCCGAGAAGGTCGATCGCTCGAAGCTCTACTCCCCGCTGGCCGCCGCGCGGCTGGCCAAGGAGACCGCCACCACCAAGACCGACGCGACCGTCGAGGTCGCCGTCCGTCTCGGTGTGGACCCCCGCAAGGCCGACCAGATGGTTCGCGGCACCGTGAACCTGCCGCACGGCACCGGTAAGACCGCCCGCGTCATCGTGTTCGCGGCCGGCGAGAAGGCTGCCGAGGCCGAGGCGGCGGGCGCCGACGCGGTGGGCGCCGAGGATCTGATCGAGCGTATCCAGGGCGGCTGGCTGGACTTCGACGCCGCGATCGCCACCCCGGACCAGATGGCCAAGGTCGGCCGCATCGCGCGTGTCCTGGGCCCGCGCGGTCTGATGCCGAACCCGAAGACGGGCACGGTCACCAACGACGTGACCAAGGCCGTCAACGACATCAAGGGCGGCAAGATCAACTTCCGCGTCGACAAGCAGGCCAACCTGCACTTCGTCATCGGCAAGGCGTCCTTCGACGACGCCAAGCTGGTGGAGAACTACGGCGCCGCGCTGGAGGAGATCCTGCGCGTCAAGCCCTCCACCGCGAAGGGCCGCTACGTCAAGAAGGTGACGGTCTCGACGAACACCGGACCGGGCATCCCGGTGGACCCGAACCGCACCCGCAACCTCCTCGACGAGGAAGCGTGAGCGCCGACAGGTAACCCCTGATCCGTCCGTGAGGGTGGGAACGCTACCGAAGCGTTCCCACCCTCACGGCGTTTCCGACGGGAGTAACCGGCCGGACCGCCCGGTTGATCCCGGTGTGACCGAACACCAGACCTCCGGCTCCATGGCACCCGGCGCCGCATCATCCGGCTCCGCATCACCCGGCTCCGCGACGGCCGCTTCCGCGACGCCCGGCTCCGCGAGATCCGATTCCGCGACAGCGGGTTCGGTGACGGCGGGTTCGGTGACGGCGCGGATTCTGCTGATCTCCGGAAGCACCCGCGAGGGCTCCACGAACACCGCCGCACTGCGCACTGTCGCCGCGGATGCCACCGGGGAGGTCCGCGTGCGGCTCTACGGGGGTCTGCGCGAGGTGCCCGCCTTCGTGCCCGGTGCCGACCCAGGGCAGTTCCCCGCCGTCGTCGCGCTGCGGGCCGCGCTGGCGTGGGCCGACGCGGTGTTGATCTCGACCCCGGAGTACGCGGGCACCTTGCCCGGCGCGTTGAAGAACCTGCTCGACTGGACGGTGGGCACCGCCGACCTGTACGAGAAGCCGGTCGCCTGGCTGGCGGTGGCCCCGGCGGGGCGCGGCGAGGGTGCTACCTCCACCTTGGCGAGTGTGCTCGGTTACGTCGGTGCGCGGGTGGTGCGGGCGGCGTGCCTGAGCAGCCAGGTCCTGGCTTCCGAAATCGGCGACGACGGCCTGGTGACCAGCGCCGCATTCCGCAGCACTGCCGCCGATGCGGTGAACATGCTTGCGGCACAGGCCATCACAATGGTGAACGCACGCGGTTGATGCCGTTTCGATGAGCAGCGTGACAGGGTCGGAGCGGCCGACGTCGACCCGTTTTGGCAGATGAGGGGCCTACCGGGTACTCTGGTCGGAAGTTGTCGACCAGTTCGACCGCTACCCAATCCGTTCTACCGAAGACCGTTGGTCGCCGTGCCCGTAAGGGTTCGGCCGAAGGTCCGGCATCGCGCCGGCGGCCCACGCAGGGAGAGCCGAGGCTGGGAGCCCCGTTCGAGCGAGAGCTCGTAGGGTCTTTCTGATGCGCCCCGGAACGCTCTGCGTCCGGGGCGTTCGTGTTGCCGGGGACTTTCCCGCAACAGACTCCCGCGGTGATCGGTAGGGGGAGACACCAACCGAGCATCAGAGAGGAGGCGAAGTATGGCAAAGGCTGAGAAGGTCACCGCGGTCGCGGAGATCGCTGAGCAGTTCAAGAGCTCGACGGCCACCGTGGTCACCGAGTACCGCGGCCTGTCCGTCGGCAAGCTCACCGAACTGCGTCGTGCGCTCGGTGACGAGGCCACCTACTCCGTCGCCAAGAACACCCTGGTCAAGCGGGCGGCCGCCGAGGCGGGCGTCGAGGGTCTGGACGAGCTGTTCGTCGGTCCCACCGCGATCACCTTCATCACCGGTGAGCCGGTCAACGCGGCCAAGGCGCTCAAGACCTTCGCGAAGGACAACAAGGCGCTCGTCATCAAGGGCGGCTACATGGACGGCAATGCGCTGTCCGTCGCCGAAGTCGAGCAGATTGCCGACCTGGAGACCCGCGAGGTCCTGCTGGCCAAGCTGGCCGGCGCGCTGAAGGGCAACCTGGCGAAGGCTGCCGGTCTGTTCAACGCTCCCGCGTCGCAGGTGGCCCGCCTGGCCGCCGCGCTCGAGGAGAAGAAGCGGGCCGAAGGCGGCGCGGAATAATTTCCGCGAATAAATACCCCCTGCATACTTTTAAATCGAAAGGAAACAACAATGGCCAACGTTGACGAACTGCTCGAGACCTTCGGCAACATGACCCTGCTCGAGCTGTCGGACTTCGTCAAGAAGTTCGAAGAGAAGTTCGAGGTCACCGCTGCTGCTCCGGTCGCCGTCGCCGCCGTCGGTGGCGCTGCCGCTCCGGCCGAGGCCGCCGAGGAGCAGGACGAGTTCGACGTCATCCTCGAGGGTGCGGGCGACAAGAAGATCCAGGTCATCAAGGTGGTCCGTGAGATCGTCTCCGGCCTGGGCCTGAAGGAAGCCAAGGACCTGGTCGAGGGCGCCCCGAAGGCGATCCTGGAGAAGGTTGCCAAGGATGCCGCCGAGGCCGCCAAGGCGAAGCTGGAAGAGGCCGGCGCCAAGGTCGCCGTCAAGTAATTCCACCGAATTACTTCCACGGGCGGTCCTCATTGCGGGGGCCGCCCGTTCGTCATTTCCGGGCGATAAACGCGCAATTCGCGGCATCGGCGTGGTTACTCTTCGGTCAGGTAGTGGTGTGCACATCACATCGATGCGTTAGAGTGACCGAACCCACTGTGACGTGACGCATCGATCGTCATCCGTGTATCCGGTGGGGGGCTCGCCGAGAATTGTGGAGGTTTGCGTGGGCGTCGAGGTCAGAACAGAGGGCGTGACGAAGTCCTTCGGTTCGCAGCGTATTTGGCAGGATGTCTCGATCACGCTGCCCGCCGGTGAGGTGAGTGCCCTGC